>JAQGHT010000591.1 GCA_028291565.1 Planctomycetaceae bacterium
CGCTTTGTCGTCCGCTCCCAATAAGCCGAGAGCATTCCCCGCCTTGTCACTGGCCAGTGATTTCGCATAAGCAGCAATCCGCTCGGCGGTCAATAATTCATTACGCAGGACGTGCAGATCCCACAATTGATCTTCGAACTCATCCAGTGTCTCAGCCAGCTTGCCACCCTTTATTTCCCGGCCCCGTTGACGAGTCTTCTTTGTGAAATCTTCAACGTGTCCTTGCAGATACTTCAACAGCAACAGCCGCTCACGTCCCTTGGGGACTGGCAAGGCATCCGCGAAATTCTGCTGTACGAATTTCAGCCGCAGCTGCCCCAGCAAGTTGGCCGCGGTCGGAAGGCCGGCTTTCTGGAGTTGCTCGTCCAGTCGCGAGATTTGATTCGGCTTGAACTGAACAATCGACTGAGAGAGTCGTTGTTGAACCAGGAATGGATTGTCGTGCTTGTGAGCCGCAATCACCGCCTGAGCTGCTTTTTCCACAGCCGTCTCGTTAGCGCCAAGTAAGCCCATTGACAAGAACAGACACGTCAAGACTTGTGTCATCTGGCCCTCCAGTTTCGAAAACCAAGCAGCCGTCGGATATGAACTCGGACGAAAAATATTTATTCAGCGGGATTTTGGATGCAACATCCCGCTAATTGTTGCTGATCGAGACGAAGAATTGATCAATTGAATGTGAACAATCCGTTCACACATGCATCACGCTACCGCTGAAATTTTATTCCGTCAAGACATTTCAGCACGAAGCCAGCCTACCGAGTGCCTTGCCTCCCAGACAGTCCACTTTGAAATTCTTACGAATTTTTACCTTTACCCTCAGGAGATCCTGCGTATGATTTCACTGACTACGACCACGGTCGTAGATCGGGACGTCAGAAGCTGAAAGTGTCTGTTTCAAAGACGGAGAGGCGCTATTGAGAGCTCGTCTTCGGGACCAATGGAAAACAAATGCAAACGTATTGGCACAATGCTTGCAACCATTAACAAACAGACTGCCATTTTTGAAAACAGCTTTCCACGCAGGCTGCCAAACCCAATAAAGGCAAACATTGCAGAACTGCCATTACGGCACACGCAAGTTGCAAGACTTTGCTAACAAAGTGGTTATAAAACAGCAGTCGCATCATCGACTTCGAGGACTTTTCGATGGTTCTTGAGAAGTTGTGAAACGAGCGCTCGTTTCTCACAACTCAGTCGATCGTCCAGAACAGACTGATTTAGCGAGACTCATTGCAATTACTTTATACCACGCACGGTTAAGAATGAGACGTTTGATCGTGGGGATCAGTGTTTAAAAAAGACACATTCGTGGCCGCGAACAGTAACAATCCATTTCGGGAGATTCATGATGAAAACAGAACGCAGTCGTCGGCTGTGGATACTCACCACAGTCAGTTTAGCCAGCCTCATGACGGGAGCCGCATTCTTCAGCCAGAACTTGCTGATTGGGCGACAACCGACACTACCGACTGATGTCAAAATCAGTCATGCCAAGGAACTGTCATCCGCGTTTCGCGAAGTCGCGCAATCGGCGCTGCCAGCGATTGTTTCAATTGAAACGACCGGCAAAGCGGGAGCACGGCGCGTCGCAGACGTCGGGGATAGTGAAGACGGCCCAGGTGCCGATAATCCGCTCAATGACGTTTTCAAGAACAACCCTGAACTGCGCGAGTTGTTCAAACGTCGCGGGGGCTCCAACGGAGCGCCTCAAAGCGCGCCCCGGTCGCACGGCATGGGCTCTGGGTTCATCATTGACGCCAGCGGTGTGATCGTCACCAACAACCACGTTGTGGCTGGTGCGGATCAAGTCGTAGTTCATTTGCGTGATGGTTCGGAATACAAGGCATACGAATGGAAAACCGATCCTCGTAGTGATGTGGCCATTGTCCGCATCAAACCGGCCGCTCCCCTTCCCACGCTGAAACTCGGCGACAGTGACGCGAGCCAGGTTGGTGACTGGGTCCTGGCAGTCGGAAGTCCATTCGGTCTCGATTTCACAGTGACAGCAGGAATCATTAGCGCGAAGGGTCGCGGCCAGGGCATTCTCGAAAGGGAAGACTTCCTGCAGACCGACGCCGCCATCAATCCTGGAAACAGTGGTGGCCCATTGCTGAATCTGGATGGTGAAGTGGTCGGCATCAATACCGCGATTTCCAGCCGTAGCGGCGGATACGACGGCGTGGGTTTTGCAATTCCGTCGAACATGGCACGCTGGGTCAGTAAACAACTGACGGAACATGGCGAAGTGCGACGTGTCTTCCTGGGAGTCCTGATTCAACCAGTCAGCAATGATCTGGCTCGACAGTTCAACATCAAGGTGGGTCAGGGAGCGATTGTGGGAGAAGTTGTTCCTGATTCCCCGGCAGCTGCCGCCAAACTGGAATCTGGCGATGTGATCCTGACGCTGAATGGAAAGCCAGTCAGCAATCCTCGAAATCTGCAAGGCATCGTCGAGCAACTCGAAGCCGGAAAATCCTATCCGTTGGAAATTCTACGCAACGGAAAGCAGCAGTCGATTAACGTGACCATCCGCGAGATGCCTAAAAGTCTGTCCCTGGCCAGCGCGAAAGGCCAGGGGCCTCACGAGCCGGAGGCCGAGACTAAAGCCAGTCCATTCAAGGATCTGGGAGTTGAAGTGCAGGACGTGCAACAGGACTTGACGGACAAGCTGGGCTACAAAGGTCTTCCAACAGGCGTGTTGCTGAGCGAAGTGACCGCCGACAGCCCCGCTGAGCATGCGGGCCTGAAAGCCGGCATGGTGATCGAAAAGGTGGGCCAGAAACGAGTTACGAATGTCAAGGAGTTTTCCGAAGCGATGAAGGAGCTGTCGATTGACAAGGGCGTACTGTTCCTGGTGCGGACACCAACAGGGTCCCGATGCGTCGTCGTGAGCAAAGCAAGCTAACTGGCGTCGAGGGTAATTGTTTGAACGATTTAATCCAGCAGGAGGAAAACTCCTGCTGGATTTTTCTTTTTGCGGGTCCATGTTTCGTTTTCTGAAATGCTCCACAAGATCAACAATCACCACATTTTTGCAGCACGGCGATAGCCGCAGGTTTCAGAGATCGCCCAGCTTTTGAAGTATTACGAATCATAGACTTACGATGAGCTGGCGTCGCACACGGAGTCGTAGGATGGGCACTCCTGCCCGTCTTCCTTCCGCGACGACGTCGCGGAAGGAAACAGTCGGCCAAGAGTGGCCATCCTACAAAAGCTGGACAATCTCTTCAGAACACCGCTCATACCAGCTGGTCCATTTTGATCGAACTGCGCGATTTACTGGTGATCATTCAGTCGACTGTGCTATACTCATTGATGTGAAATTCGGGTGAATTCTTGAGCTGTTGAGATGCTCACAGCTGGTTTTGCCAGTCGAAGTCTGCACTCGTCAAGGTTGCTCCTCAAGGAAGCGGTTGTGAAAACTCATTTTATCAGGAAATACACAATCCAGTTTGACTATGCCGGCCGTCCGATTCAGACGATTTCTGAATCGGATGGCCAACCTCTGCCGGCCGGGAACGCCCCCTTCCGGCCACGAGGCCGTCTGGTCATAACCGATTTGTGCTCCAGCTTCTGGGAGCCTTCCTAATACAGCTTGAGTTTTCGAATGCCAACAGTAGATGACGTGCAGTTCGACACAACCGGGTGGGAACTCCGTGAAACGACTGAGAATCGAGTCACCTGGAGCAATGCGGCCGGCGACAGCCTGACGAAACGTTTCAGTCCGGGTGCCCCGAAAATGCCGGGCCTGTTTCGTAGCCAGGACCTTGCGGCCTACTATGCCGAGCAGGTTTCCAACGCTGGTGGTGCGGTGCTCTCGGTCGACCTGGTCCATGTCAAAGGGACTTCTGTCAGCCGAATGTTGTTCAAGGCACCTCACTCCGAGGGTATCCTGGGATTTGTCGGATCACTGACTCTGGCATATCGGAACTTCAGTTTCTCGATTCGTATTCAAGCCGTGGAGCGACCTGGCGATGAAGCGCGAGCCGAACATGCCATGGCGTTTCTGAAGATGTCCTACCCTTCGGATACAGACCTGCGTCCGCTGTGGTTCGGTGAATCGGTGCCCGCCGAAGACACGACACTCAGAAGGTGTCAGGCCGACGATGATGTTTGGGATATCGAATTTCCGGAACATCCGTTATCTCGGATCCGAAAGGAATTCGCCCGACTGCTTCCAACGCTGCAAATCAGCCGAGACGTCAAAAACAGTGTGCCACATAATACCTGAACCAGATATTTTCCAATGAGTCCACAACTTGCCTGGCATGGATTGGGACATTCAATCTGGTGGCAGGCATTTATCTTGCTCGCTGTCATCGGCGCGGCGGTGATGATTTGCGTGCTGTATCGTTATGAGCGGCGTCTGGTCGCCCCCAGCGTGGGCAACATCCTGCTGCTGCTTCGCCTGATGGTCCTGGCCTGCCTGTTCGTGACCTTTCTCGAACCCACCGTGACGTGGACACACGACATCAAACGCAACGGCCGCATCGTTGTCGCGATCGATGTGTCTGACAGCATGACCACAGCTGACACCCACGCGTTACCCAGTGAGAAATTACGCTGGGCGCGAGCTCTGGGAATTGTTGGCGAACAGGCGGATCAAGGCCGAATCACCGCCTGGCAGGCAGCGTATGACAACTTCAAGGAGCCTGAATGGGTCGCTCCCAACGAAACGGCCGACCCCGACCGGAAGGCTCGTTTGACAGAAATCCGCAAGAAAAACCTGGAGCAGGCGATGCTGGACGCGGCTCAGATCCCGCGAAAGGAAATCGCCCGGCGACTCCTCACTCTGACGAAGCCTCCCTTGCTGCCCGCTTTGGAAAAGCTTGGGAAAGTTCAAATTGTCGTGTTCGGCGGCAAGGCGCTAGGAACAGACATCAAAGGCCTGCCCCCAATTGTCGCCACCCCTTCGCCCACGTTGCTGGCAGGATCTTCCGACCTCTCGCA
>JAQGHT010000633.1 GCA_028291565.1 Planctomycetaceae bacterium
TTTCAGGTCATCGACGGGCAAGAGTGCCCATCCTACGGCACTTATTGCTACGCAAATCCTTATCCTCAGTATTCCGGGGATCGGGTTTTGAATTACTAACGAAATAGTATTGACAATGTCTGCTGCCCGGTTCATACTGCTAATGAATTAGTAGAACCCGGCTTTCAAACACATCGCTTGAGCCGAAACGGACAGGAAAGATCGCTCTATGTCTCGAACTCCTTCCAAGCATCCGACTGAGCTGGAGCTGGAAATTCTGAAGGTCCTCTGGCAACTGGGGCCGGCAACCGTGCGGCAGGTGCGTGATGCGTTGGCATCGACGCGCGACCTGGCGTACACGTCGGTCATGACTATTTTGTCGATCATGTTTAACAAGGCCTATGTGACGCGAATCAAGGATGGCCGCAGTTTCGTTTACCGAGCACTCTATCGTGAAGAAAAGACCTCGCGGAACATGCTGCAAGATCTGATTGAGCGTTTGTTTGGCGGCTCAACCACGGCAGCTGTTCAGCATTTGTTGGAAACTTCGGATCTCAACGAAGACGAATTGAAAGAAATTCGCCTGTTGATTCAGCGGAAGACTCGAGAGAAGTCAGACCAGAAATGAAAGCCGGTGCCATGAATCTCTTTGCCGACCAAAACCTTTCTGTCGTGATCCTGCTGACGCTGGCTCATTTTCTGTGGCAAGGCACGTTGCTTGCCGGATTGGCCGCGATCGTGGCAGGATGTTTCAAAACGCCACGAGCTCGCTACCGAGTCCTTGTCGGGGCATTGGGACTGATGGCCGCTGCGCCCGCATTCACGCTGGTCATTTACGAGTCTTCGCCGACTCTGCAAGTATCAGACGTTACAGAACAAGGCGTTCCTCATGTGGCTCGCGTCGACAACACGATTGCTTCAACGACACTAAGCACGTTCGAACCGGATGCCTTGCGGGCGAATGAATCTTCTCTTGCCGCACCCGTGCTTGACAGCCGATCTGTGGCCCCCGGAATTGAGCTCGCAGCCAGTCCCAATTCGTTTCAAGTCGCAATCTCCAAATGGCAGCGGTTTGCTCCGCTCATCCTGAATGCGTATCTGCTTGTTGTCGCTGGCATGTTGTTGCGATTCGTCATTGGGCTACGCGGCGGTACACAGTTGAGGCGAGCGGCTGTTCTGATTGAAGAACCCCATTTATTGCAGGCGCTGCGACGGCAGGTCAATTCGCTGGGGCTCAAGGTTGTTCCCTTGCTCGCCTATTGTGAACAAGTGGCCGTGCCCACTGTCATTGGAATCTTCACACCGACGATACTGCTGCCATTCTCGGTCATGAGTGGCCTTTCCCCGCAACAGATCGAAGCGATCCTGAGTCACGAACTGGCACATCTACGGCGATATGACCATTTGGTGAATTTACTACAGCGGATGTTGGAATCGCTCTACTTTTTTCATCCCGCGGTCTGGTGGCTGTCGCAACGCATTCGACTCGAACGCGAGTGCTGTTGCGATGACCTGGCTGTTGCCTGTGGTGCAGCGCCACTTGATTATGCGGTCACTCTGCTGCGAATCGCCGAACTCAGCCTGGAACGGAAATCGCCGCGTGTCCTCGCGGCTGGCGGACTGTGCGTGACTGGGCAGCCCTCAACTCTGCGAGAACGCATTGCCCGGTTGCTCGGCGAACCGACCGATCACCATCTTCGATTTACCAACCGCTGGCCAGCTTTCGTACTCGCGGGAATCAGTTTCGTCATGGCTTGTTCGACCTCGTACGTTGGCTGGAATCTGTTGGCTGAGCCGAAAGCCAAGTCCAGCCAAACCACCACCGAGTCGCCAGACAATGCAGCGGGAGCGAACAAAAATCAACAGGATGGGCCAGCGGCCGGGCAGGGCCATGTTGTGATCGGAGCAACGCCACTCAAACGCTATGAGTTTTTGATGGCGCAATACCGTCAACAATTGTCAAGTGGCCAGCGAGCTGCCGGTTTGCCGCTGCTGAAGCAGGCTGTGGCAGAGTTCGCACAAGTGAATGATCAAGCACTGCTTGCCGCTCGTTCCGATTACGAGATCAAAGCCGAGATGACCGCCGTCTGGCTGCGGTCCGCATCTCAATGGGAATTGGCGTCACTGCTACGTGTTGACAGTATTGGCGATGCCATTCAGTTGGCGGACTCGATCGTACAGCCATTCTATAAAGCAATGGCTTACTCGGACCTTGCGGTCACACTTCCAAACATGGGCCGGAAAGACGAATCCGCCACGTTCCTGGATCGAGCATTGACCGTCGCGTTGACTGAAGTCAATGTTCCCGCGAATCAAATACATCGATATGTCGAAAAGGAAGCCGCCTGGAAATTGCTGCCACTTGATTCCATTGGGAAAGCCTGCCTGCAGCTCAACGATACCATCAGAATTGAGGTCGTCATGAATCGCATGATCGCGGTGCGCGGCGAGAAGCATGACGCTCACGGACTTCTACTGAAAGTGGCGAGTCACAAACTGGAGCAGAACGATCTTGCCGGAGTGGACTCGGTTCTTGATCGGATTGCTGCAGAATCGAAGCGTGATGCACCAGAAATTCGCGAACAATTCTGGAGCGACGTCTGCAACTCTGCGATCGATCTTGAGAAGTTCGAGGTCGCAGCTGCTCATGTCAACAAGATCCCTGAGCAATCTCGCGGTCAAGTTCGCGCACACCTTGTTTGTGGCTGGTCACGAAAAGGAAACCTGGACCGCGCCAAACAAGAATGGAAGTTCATCACGGACACCCGCGGAAAATGGCTCGGAGGCATCTTTATTGTGAGGGCGACACTGGCTGCGGGTCGGAAGGACGAAGCACTGAAATTGTACGAGTCAGTCAACGAAACCCTCGTGGAAAGCAAAGATTCCCAACAGATGTTGGAAACAATGATCCTGATTAGTGAAACGTTGGCAATATTCGAAGACTTCCAATCGGCTGAGACTTGTCTCAAATTGTGGCTTGAGACGACCTCCAAGATCGGCGATCCCAATTTGAAGGAGTACAGTTTCTTTTCAAACCACAGTGGAACAGCCGCTGATTTTTACGGACTGCCATATCAGACGGTCGTCAACCTGAATACTGCCAGGCTGCTGCTTGGACGGGCTCAGCTGCGAGCGGGCAAGATCGAAGCCGCACTCAAAACGGCCCAATCGATGACTGATCCTGACAAGCAATTTGGTGCCTACTTTGATCGCGATCGCGCCTACTTGTTTGGGATGATCGCCCAAAAACTAGTCCAAACCGGCAAAGCCGATCGGGTCAATACGCTCCTCAAGGATGAGAAATCGGATGTGGTCCGAACCGCAATGCAAATCGAACTTCAAAAATGAAGCTATAGCGGTTTAACCTTGCGTCTTCCGCATTGAGGTCAGGGTCTCGTGCCACTGCTTGCCGCTGGACTCGGTGGAAGCAGTGCAAAGACACGCTCGAAACAGCACTGCTTGAGGATTGAGTACAACCCCAAAGCAGTGGCACAGGCAGACCCAGGATTAAACCGCGCTAGTCAAGAGTTCGTGGGCGGCACGCACGGGTCGCCCCCCGAACTCGTCCTAGTCCAAGCCGTTGTCTGCCGTGATAACTTGCACGCTAACAAGAGGCGACAATTGATTCAGATTTACCCTTTCGTGCGGCGATCTACTAATGCATGGGAGTTGCTGCACAGTCTGCAACTCACTTCTTTGTTGCCGCATTTTTTCGAGTCATATCGACAATCATCGGAGTTTTGATCTTATCGAGTGCTCGCATCAGTGCCGGCAGGCCTGATTTGGCTTCGAGTTGGCGCTCTTCAGGGTACAGCGGAACCAGCCGGTAGAGTTGAACGGTGTCTCCCGAGGTGTTTTTAAATTTTTTGTCGGGCAACAGCAACAGAGCATCGAACTTCGAGTTCGGTGCCAACGGTTCGACAGGATCACGCGAAATCACTGTGGCAGGTGCCCCCAACCACGAGTCTGATTCGTGGGGATGCTTGCCCAATCGACGCAGTTGCATGATCGGCCAATTCAGGTCCGGATCATCCAATCGATCGTATTTCCAGTCGGCTGGAAGTTGGATGTAAAGTTCCGCAAACTCATAGTCTTTCAGATACTTCTTGACTTTCGCATCGTCCACCTGAGGAACATTCATTTTCTGAGCGGAAAGTCCTGTTGTGAACAGTGTGATAAAGGGCCGATCCTTCGCCGCGGGAATCACATGAACCGAGATTGGAGTTCCTGCCGGTACGATTTCCATCAGAGACTTCATTTGCACAGGGCCCACTTCGCGCGTGAAGTAATCCACAACCTGCTCTGCGGCAGATTTCTTACCGGCAGGTTTTTCCGGCTTCGCAGGTCCCGCCGCTTTCAATTCCGTGGCAGTCTTTGCACCAACGCTCCGCAGATAGTCAGCACAATCGTCGCTCGCCCAATCAAGAGCCGTAAAGAGATTATTCTTGTCCCCAAAAACAGTGAACACAGAGTTGACATTGACACCATGTTTCACCAGCAACTTCAACAACGGCAGACGGAGTTCAGGCTGCTTGCAATTTAGTGCCCCAATCGTATTCCGAGTTCTTTTGAGATTTGGATCAGCCCCACGTTCCAGCAACAGTCGGACAATTTCCATGCCCTTCGGACTCTCGCTACATCGCCCAATTGCCACAGACAGAGGGCTGCTACACCCATTGTCGCTCGCAAAGTTGACATCGAGTTTCTGGTCCAGAAACCATTCGATCAGTTCCTTGTTCTGAACTGTAACCGCCTCCGTAATCCAGTTCCCGGAAATGTCATTGGAGTATCCTATCAGTTCTGGATGTTCCTTCAGAAGAGCTTTCACCTGTGGGACATCGTCTGCGAAAATTGCGCGCGCGATCAGAATTCGCGGGGTTGTTGCGGGTATGATTCCAAATTCGTCTTTCTTGTTCACATTTTCGTTTTTTTGCGAAACCTGTTTTTGTGACGCTTGCGTATCATCTGCGGACTCGACAGATCGTATGCAACCGGCGCCGACGATTGCAACGATCATCGCGCCCTGTAGGAAGGGGTGTTTCCACATGAAAGTGACCTGGTTTAAATCGATTCTGAGGATAGAACGGCCTAGAAGTTTCCACATTTTCAAGGACAATCTTGATTTGCCACACTGCGAGTTCCACAACTTGTTGAGCTTTGGGTGCAACTTCAGCAAGCTTATCATACAACGACGGCTAGTGCCAATCCGCTCATACTGCAGACCATTGAAATATCGTCGCCGTTTTTCGTCGTTGCATATGTGGAATGAACCCGTGTCGAAGACTTTGGGGTTGCCTGGCGTCATGGCTGAGCGGTTCGCTTCGACAGTGTCGCGACTTGCCCCCTGGCCGCTAATAATCGTTCTTCGTGATCTGCCGAGTTTGCAAGATCTCGTCCGCCTCCTCGGTGAGAAGATCCGCGAATCGCTTGCTGGGCGACTCACGCTATGTCTCCAATGCCTCTGGCCTGTCGATGCCAACTTTCTTCACGGCCTTTGCACAAGAACTCGCATATACTGTCAGCGACCACGTCCACAATACTGATCGGCCATATCTTTATGGCGTAGCGGCACTAACCTGCGACTGCCATATTGTTCCGATCTGAAACCGCCACACTGAGGCAAATGCCTCCCCGTGCACCAATTTCAGAGCAAAGTGGACTTGAAAAGGACCTTACGGTTTCGTAACCTAGGTCGACTTTCTGTTTGGCAGGCCCTCGCCCCTTTCCACGGACCCATTCTATTATGTTGATCACGTCCTGGCTCGGCCGGTTAACTCGAACATTTGAGTGTGCTTTTTCTAAAAGTATTTCACGACGCACCCGCCGAAGACATCCTACGGCACTGCGTTTCCTGACCAATTCGCAAATCGAGTGCCTCGAAGATCGGGCGCTGCTGTCGGCCGTTGTCGGGGCTTCCATCGATGTGGCATCACACCGCTTGCTGATTTTTGATCCATCAACTGGCACTCAAACGGGGTTGGTGACCATCCCTAATTCGTCGTCAAATTCCGACATCGTCATTTCGCCGGACGGCACCTTCGCGTACGTCTCAAACTTCAATGAACGTCAAATCTATGTTGTTGACTTGGGGACGAAGGCATTGGCGACCGGGGTCAATCCCATTCCCGTTGCGACCCAGGCCGAAGACCTGGCGATCACCCCTGATGGAAAGTATCTGTTGGTGGTCGATGGCAGTGGTCTGAATCCGATCGTGGTCGTCGACACGGCGACTCGAGCGACAGCCAGCACTTTGAGTGATGGGATCGGACATAGTGCAGTAGATGTCACTGCCGCAGGGGATGTGCTGGTGGGAACCGTCAATAACGGGACAACTCGACGTTACCTGATTGACGGAGCAGGACAACTCAGTTTCACTGGCCAAACCATTTCGAATGGTGGACAAAATGTGACCGCGGCTCCGAATGGAGTGACCGCGATTGAAGCCGGGGGAAGTGCAATCACATCGTTTGCCATCTCGGGCATGTCCCCCACAGCGACGGTCAGTCCCGGTGGCAATCTGCAAAGTTTCGCATTGAGTCCAGATGGTTCGAAGCTCTATG
>JAQGHT010000653.1 GCA_028291565.1 Planctomycetaceae bacterium
GAGACTTAGGGGTCAACTGCGACGCATGAAAGACAAGAAATCCCTTTGCATAAGTCCCATGTGTCCCATAAGTCCTATTGCCCGATCGTCGCTTTGAGCAGGTATCCAAAACAACAGTCGCGGACACGGGTTCAATACGCACGATTTGTTGAATGAGGAAGTGAACATGGTCAAAGTCACTCACTTGCTCTCGCAAGCAAGTCGTTGCCGTTCGATGCTGCGACTCCTGATCGTCCTCGCTACATTTCTGCTTCCGGAATCGATCCGGTCTGAGGAGCCAGCCAAACTTGCGTTGCCCATTGTCGGGTTGGGTGATACTGCGAGTGAACATATTGCATCGATAGTGGCAAATCGCCCGCAACGCAAATTGTATGTGGGTGTTTTGTCCCGCGACGCGGCACGAACCGGACTGCAAGTGTTTGACTTGAGAGATGACGGACAATTCGTCGGCAAGCCGCGACTGTATTCCGATCATCCGGACGAACTTCCCGCCGGCCACCATAGTACACCCGTCTGCTTGTTGCATGACGCGCGACACCAAAAACTGTTCCTGGGTGTGCATGGATCCCATCCCACCCATGCACGCTCGCTGGTGATGTATTCACTCGATGATCGAGGGGAACCTGTTGGCAGGCCTCAGGCATTCGACCACGGGAATCCCAACAAGTCCTGCGATGCACTGGAATTGCACCCTGCGAATGATCGTTTGTATGCAGTGGGTTGGGGCGGCGAAGGCGTCTATATTCTCAACCGCGATGAACAGGGACGCCCGGTTGGGAAACCGCTCTTTCACCGGACCGGCAACTACGGAGCGCACGCCGTCGCCATTCGCGCCGATGGAACGAAACTTTATCGCGGCACTTATCCTGCAACGATCGAAGTCTGTGATCTGAATCCGCAAGGAGATCTGGTGGGCTCGGTTCGCTCAACGGTCATTCCCAACGGGCCCTTGGAATATCAACGCTTCGTGGTCACGGATCGGGCACTCTATTTTCGTGGCCCGGATCGTCGGCTGTCCTGGTTCACACTCAATGAATCCGGTGAGATTTCTGGAACCATGAAATCTGCAGACATTCCGAACCTGCAGGGCGTGGCCGCGGCTCCCGCGCCCGGTCACCTGCTCGTGGCCGTTGCATCGGGATTTGACGACGCCATTACCGGGAAGAATGTGGTCAATGGTGTTGAAATTCGTGAGGTCGTGCTCCAAAAGGACGGCGCGCCAGGTTCCACAGTCCGCCAATCCGATCCCTATTTACGCGCAGAAGTGGTCAGCATGAGTGGCGGCAGTGGTGCCGCCCTCGCTGCAAAGTCGCTGGGTCGGGGGTTCCTCGGCAATCGCCTGGCAGGACTGAAGGTCCGCTGTTCACTCGTGTCGCTGGAGTTAGACGGAGCACCCTTCCCCGCTGTGTCGACAGTAAAGATGGGAGATCAGCCGGAATATCTGCGTTTCGTCGCGTCGGCAACACATTCTCGTATTTACGCGATTGTTAATGAAAAGATTGTCAGTTATCAGCTGGGGAACGATCCCAAGTCTATAGAAATCCTGCCCCGCTCCGGCGCTGTGGGAAATCTGGCATTCGATGCGGCGCGAAATCGGCTATTCGTGGCACTGAAGGACGGGACAATCGCCGTACACGCCGTGAATGAACAAGGCGTGCCGTTACCTGCTGCCGAAACCCTTGCGACGTCGCTGGCATCAATTGGCACTCTTGCGATACACGCCAGGACTGGTTTGGTGTATGCGATTGGCGTCCCCGAAGGCAAGCCACGAGAAACACCCGGCGTTGTCGCAGTTCCTGCTGGAAGCTGGATCAGTGATGCCGTCATCGATGCAGACCACGGACGTCTCTATGTGGTCGGGGCCTATCACGGCTTGCAGAATACGTCCGTCTGGAAATTGGATGCCCAGGGAAAGCTCTCAGCGAACGAACCAACCTGGTTGGCAGACGGAATCCCTGTCGACAAGCCAGAGATCCGCGGCATCTTGTCATCCGTGCGTGTCGACCCTGCCCGACGGAAGCTGTATGTCACAGGGGGCCAGGAAAATCCCACTACACAATCCGGATATCTGATCGTACGCGATCTTGACGAACACGGTGATGCCATTGGAGCACCTCGTCTCTACCCCAGCGCCAATCGACGTGGCTCGCGCCTGTCCCTGGACATCTCACCCGATGGGAAATGGCTTTACGAATCGGGCTGGGGAGAACCATTGATCTTTGTCCGTCGCTTGAACCCGGAAGGCGAGCCCGCTCGCGAATCGACCGCGTGGCCAGTCGGGAGCCAGGGCAAGCAGCAACTCCAAGTGCTGAGTCACAATGGAAAGGAACATCTGCTCGCCGGCACGCATCCCTCCGTGTTGGAAGTCATTCCGCTTCGTGCACCGAACGAACCCGAGCCCGGGGCCATCGCAGAATTTGGTGCCGAATCTCTGCAGGTCAAATTGGGAATGCTGTCAGCCGGACAGACTTCCCAATGGATCGATCTGGATCCAGCTTTGCAGAATGGCGTGGGGATGTCCGTCGCGCGCTGTACACTCAACGGCGGCAAGGTAAAACGGGCAGTACTGCGCTGGGAGGTCGCCCGACAGGTGGGAGACAAGTTGGAAGCCGTACGTTCCGCCAACGTCTCTCTGGCAGGAAATGTCGGAGCCCTGATCCTGCCCAAATACGGTATGGACGATCGCAGCCAACTGGCGTCTCAAGTGAAAACGAGTGCCGAGGAATTTGCACGGTACCGCGAGTTCGCCCGAAAATATTCCGTCTCAGCGGGTGAGCGCCCCAGGGAGTTATTGGTTGCGAATGGCCTGATCGGATTGGATAGCAGTGACGAGGCTCTCGAAGCGGGAATGGCGACGCTGGCCATGCTCGGTCACAACGCCGCTCAGATCTGGAATTGGCCCGGCGTGGCGCCGGAGACGATTCGGGCAGCGGCGGACCGGCACGGAATCGGACGATTTCGGGAAGCCGTTTACAATCCACCGTCTTACTTTCATTACAACGTCGACCAGGTTCAGCCCGAGTTTCTCGATAAATGGGCCTCGGGGTTTCGCGACGCAGCCGCTCAAATGGGGGCCAAACCGCATGAGCTTGAGTTGCTGCATATGGGGGACGAACCCGGCTGGTACTTTCCCGCGGTGACCAATGAAGTTCGCAACGATCCGCGTCGATTGGCGGTATTTCGCGACTATCTGAAGTCGAAAGGGCTGACGCCGCAGAGCGTCGGAGCCGCATCCTGGGATCAAGTCTTTCCCGGAAGTTTGAGTACCGCCCAGGCTTTGCCCCAACGAAAACTGTTTTACTGGACCACGCGCTTCTATGCCGAGTCGCTGAGTCTCGCGTTTGCCGCCGCGACGCAGTCGCTGCAGCGCCAGGTGAATCCCAAACTGCTGACGACCACGAATTTGAATAACTGGCCAGGACGATTCTATATCCCCTCGCCTGGCGTCAAATTGGCCAATAACAGTGACGCTGGACCCGACGCGGGAATGGGGATGCCCGACTGGTTTGATCTCGGACGCAAACGAGCGATCTCGTGCATCTGGACGGAAGACTGGTTCAGCGACGGCGATGCGCAATTGTGGTCCATGTACGGCGATCTCCTGCGATGTGCGGCGCGCGAAGGTGGGATTGAGTATGGCGGGTATCCTGTCGGACAATCGACAGGGGCAATGCCGGATGGTGCGAAGCTGAAAATCGCAGCACTGGTTGGACACGGGGCCAAGGCTATCGACCCGTATATCTTCGGACCGAATCTGGCTTTTGGGGATGGCTGGTCCGAAAAGGAAGTCACCTATCGCAATCTTGGCTCGGCAATACGGATGATTGGCAAGGCCGATCGCTTGCTGGCACCTGGCCGTCCGCGCGATGGATCCGTGGCGATTGTGTTCCCTCAGGCGAGTCAGGTGTGGGACGCCGACTCGAAGGTGAACTGCTATCAACAGGAACTGTATGGACTGCACGCGGCGTTGATTCACGAGAACTATGCCGTCGATTTCGTCGACGACATGGCTTTGGAAGCAGGAGATTTGAAGCGGCGCAAGTATTCGACAATTTATGTCACGGCCCCCAACTTGTCATTGGCTGCCCAACGTGCTCTTCGAGAATGGAGCGAGGCGGGTGGGACACTGGTCCTATCGCCAGGCGCGTGTGCCGCTGATGAATACAACGAAGCGGCGAGCGAACTACGTTCGTTAATCGGGGCCACTCAGCCAACCGTCGCACGAGTGGCTCCCCCGCATTACAGTCAGGCATTTCGCGTTGAGCGCGTCCCTGTTGAAATTCGTCAATCCGACAATACAAAGCAAGATGCCTTTGCAATCTCGCAAGTGGTGCCACTCAAAGCAACCTCGGCGAAGTCGGTCGCGACATTCGCGGACGGCACTGTGGCAATGACCGAAGCAACTTTAAGCAAAGGCCGGATTGTCGCGTTGGGATTCTGGCCCGGAGTCAGTTATTGGTTGAGTCCAGACCGAACCGATCCCACTCGTTTGCCCACTCAATGGGCCGCATCAGTGCGACAGTTGATTTCCCGCCCCGCACTTCAGGCAAATGCCTGGCGTCACGTCCTCGTCAGTGAACCTGGCGTAGAAGCCTGTCTGTTGGAATCGAAAGCAGGGCTTGCGATTACCGTCTTGAATTGGACCGGCAAACCAATTCCGCAACTTCAAATCACGATTCCGGCTGTGACAGACGTCCGTCGCGTCTCATCGGTCGAACAAGGTCCGCGGGAATTCCAGCTGCGAAGTCATGGCCTTGAGGTGCATCTGCCCGTGAATGCCGCAGACATTCTATTAATTGAAACTGGACGCTAAGGATTATCGCATCAGCAAGGGCCGTAGCACGGGCTCCCCAGCCGGTAGCAAGGCTGGAAAACCGGGCGATGTTCCGACAGTAAACGGCGTCGAGTGCCCCCGGAATCGCGAACAAAGACCACGGTCCAAATCAGGCAGAATGGATTACGTTCGGAAATGCGACGAAATGTTCATTCGTGGAGACTTCGGGATGAATCGAAAAGTCGTGCAGGACGACCTATTTTCTGATCAAGACCGCGCAACTTCACAGAAAGAAGTTGATCGAGTGACCGAAATATGCAAAGCTGGCTACTTCCGCTGCAAGGTCGGCAATCGTTGCGATGCCGAACATGGGACAGAAAGAGACGTTTTGATCGCAAGGATCAGCACAGAGTACGCATCGTGGGTGGCGGCAAATAACAGTAATGGAACCGACAGCATCAGTCGCAAGATTACACCGTTGAGATGAAAGCGGGCTTCTTCCAGAGAAGTCGCGTGGAGGGCTATCGCCATGGATCAGTCACGTTTTTCTCAGTTCCTGTCGAATTTCAGCAGATTCGCAGCCCCTTGCCGCCGCCATCAGCGGTTGACATGCGGTGCGAGCGACTCGATTGAAATGTTGGAGATTCGCGTCGTTCCTGCCGCAATCCAAGTCACACCCGTTGCTGGAACAACGACGACCGAAGCCGGTGGAACTGCACAATTCACCGTCGTTTTGTCAACACAACCAACAGCGAACGTCACAATTTCATTAAAAAGTAGTGATACATCCGAAGGAACTGTCAACGTAAAGACGCTGGTCTTTACCAGTGCGAATTGGTCGACACCACAAACGTTTACGGTCAAAGGTGTGGACGACACACTCGTGGATGGGACTCAGGCCTACCAGGTTGTGTTGAGCAAATTCAAATCGACAGATAGCTCCTACAAAGCCCTGTCCCCGATTACCGTGCATCTCACCAATGCCGATGACGACAGTGTTGGCATCAACGTCATTGCGGCCAACAACTTGCAAACAACCGAAGATGGCGGCACGGCGACCTTTGCGGTGAAACTGGGAACGAAACCCACCGGGACTGTTTTCATTCCGCTGCTCTGCACGAATACCGTTGAAGGATCTGTCGAGGACTCGCTGACTTTCACCAAGAAGAATTGGAGTCATGCGCAAACGGTAACGGTCACCGGTGTGAATGACGTCGTTGTGGACGGGAACAAATCCTATCAAATCCTGCTCGGCCCCGCGGAAAGTACCGATGCGGCTTATTCCGGCAAGACTGGGACCCCTGTTTCCATCACCAACATTGATAACGACGTGGCCAGTTTGGTGATCACGCCACAGACGACTCAGACTATCGATGAAGGTGGAGCGAAAGGTCTCAGTTTCAAGCTGACGGCCCAACCCGCCCACGACGTGACCGTGTCGTTCATGATTACCGTGGGAGCCGATCAGGCCACGCTTTCGACCCCTTCCATTACGATTACGCCCGCCAACTGGGTTACACCACAGAACGTCATTATCACGGCGGTCTCTGGCGATGGAGTCGATGGCGACAAGCCTTTCAGTTTCAAAGTCGATACGTCCAGCCCCGATCCGTTGTTCAATCAATTGCCGACCCAAACAGTAAACGCAACCATTCACGATACGGAGTTTTGATACAAGATTCTGTAATTCTCACATAAGTTGTACTCAGACGTTTGCAGGGAGGTCCAGTGACAAATCAAACGATCGAACCCCGCGTTGATCCCTACCTGCAGCTCTTGATTTATGTCTTTTTGCAACGACAACTCGTACGGCGCTTGCACTTTCGATTTCTGCCTGGCGATGAATCCTACAATTATGCGGCCGGAAACATGTTCATCGGCCTGTTCGACCCCGAGGCTGCCGTGGAAGCAAAGGCCTATGTCGAGCAGAATTATGCCAGTATCAAATCTTCTCTCCTGCCGGTTTCACTGGAAGCCGCAGGGTTGAGATTCGAGGACGCAGGTGGATTCATTCGTTCGATCTCCTCCAGTGAGGGAGTTTTCATTCCTCCCGTCGCGAGGCAGGCCCTGTCCAAACATCCGATCGCGGACGCATTTTACGTCGCGTTTTCAGCTCCCAATGGCGACTGTCACGCACGCATTTTCCCGCTCAACTCGATTGAATTGCCCCCCAGCGTCGGATCACTCATTGAGGGGTTCACGGATGTCGCCGAACGGCTGACGGGGGCCGCGGAACTGCGAAAGAAACAAGCGGCGGCCAATCCATCTCCTCAGCCGTCTCAATCATCTCCCGAGCCAGCTCAACCGCAACCCGCACCAATCCCAGCGGACAATCCGCAGGCCCCGAACCACCCGCCACTCGTCGCCGAATCGCAGCACGTTGAAAAACGTCCTTGGTGGAAATTCTGGTAGCGGTTGGGTGGCGCTGACGAATGTGTACTGCCGAGGGTGGCCATTCGACATTTTCAACCCGTAGGATGGCCGCCCTCGGCAGTCGCCTGCTCCGCTTGATATCGCATCATAAAGACTTACCCAAATGGGTCGCCAAATTCAGTTGCCTGGCCATGATCATGCTTCACCAACAGGACGACGGCCGAGGGCGGCCATCCTACATGCTCATTGAGTGGCATTTGCCGCCTGTTGCCAGTAGATTGTTGGAATGAGCCATTCACCTTCACATTTGCGCGCCGCCCGCCGAATCGTTTGGGCTTCGACGGTGCCATTTAACGTCGTCAGCGAAATGGAAAGAGGCTCAAAGATCAATGCATCCAGCGACACTAGTTAAAACTGCGAGTTACGTCTGCCTGGCGTTCATGCTCTTGGCCGCCGGCGCCGACTATCCAGTGGGCCTCGAGCATCTCGGTGCGATTCTTCCTGCAGTTCTCTGCGTTGCCGCAATCTGCGGATTTGCAGCCGCGGGATACATGGACCGAGTCATAAAGCGTCGCAAGGATCCACACATCCGCCGGGAAGTGACGCCCCGTACACCTGAATCTGGCATTAATGAATCAACGCTCCCCGATTTCAAATTGTCTGCAATTCCCAAGGCGTTTCATCTCCCTCGCGTCGACTGGGACGTGGTCCACCAATGGATGGAACAGCATATTCCTGAATCAGACCGTAGCCAGGCATGGACACAACTGGCAACGGAATGGCTCGAAGCTCTGAATCAGGCACTGGGCAACGAATATCGCGTTGTCCGGAGCGAACACTTGATCCTCTTTGCGCCCCAGGACTACGAACATACCGACGTGTTACTCAAGTTTGGCGAATCGGGTTTGGATCGGATCGATGCGGACCTCGGAGATCTCGCGAAGAAGTCAGATCAGGTGCCACTCGCGATACTGTTGTTCCGAGATGCCGATTCGTATTGTCGTTACACGTCACCATTCGATCCGGAAGGAGCATTCTTGCGATCTGCTGGCGTATGCCTGCGTGACGGATACGTGCATATCGCATTGCGACCTTATCCACTGGATACTCTGCAAGTCACCATGCTGCACGAGATCACTCATGCTTGCCTCTCGCATCTGGAACTGCCCTTGTGGCTCGAAGAGGGGATCACGCAAATGGCGGAGCAGGCGCCACTCCCCGTGTGGTCCCGATTCTCTTTGAATCGCGAGGACGCATCCGAGATTCGACAATACTGGCGGGAACAGGGACTCAACGACTTCTGGTGGGGGACGGGGTTTCAAGCCATCGGTGCGCCTCAGGATTTCTGCTATCAATTGGCGCACATCCTGTTTCGATTGCTCATCTCGGAGCACAAACAACGGGTTCCTGAGTTCGTACGCCGAGCTTCCGCGGCTGATGCGGGAGAGTGCGCTGCGCGAGATGCGCTGGGAAAATCTCTGCCGGACATCGCGGCCATGTTTCTCGGCCCCGGTGAGTGGGCAGCGGTTCCTCATGATTGCGCGACTTACAACCAACGTGGCGCATTCTACCTGACACGGAAAGAATATGATCGGGCCATCGCGGACTTTAATTCGGCCCTCTCGATCAATGATCGATCCTACGAGACTTACGCCAACCGCGGCTGGGCGTATTGCCTGAGCGGTCACGATACCGCCTCGATCGTCGATTGTGAGCGAGGCATTGAACTGAACTCCAAAGATTACCTTTGTCGAAACAATCTTGCCTGGATACTGGCGACGTCGACTGACGAAAATCTGCGAGATGGTGATCGCGCCGTGGAATTGGCAACCTTGGCCTGCGAGAATTCCGATTACTCGGCCTGGTATTGCCTGGGCACGTTGGGCGCTGCCTATGCTGAGGCCGGTGATTTTGAAGAAGCTCTTCGATGGGCGCGAGAATCATTCGACCTGGCCCCCGAGGAAGAACAAGCGGACTGCAAGATGCGAATCAAGCTCTATAAAGAGGAGCAGCCATTCCGCGAAGATCCCGTTCCTCCGGCTGAAACCGTTTAGACGCTGCCAAAAACAGGCGAGATGTGGGCGTATGGTCACTTGTCAGGACCAACTCCGATAATCCAAAGACCACACGAAGAACCATCCGGCTCACACCGGACGCTCGCCCCAAAGGCGAGCGGTGGGTGTAAGCCCACTGGTCAATTCCAACGTCTTCCGACTCACAGAAATAAAAAATCCAAACGATCAAAAAAAGTGGGAAGAATTCCGCCGATCGTCCGTTTGAAAAGTGTTCGACGTTTTGAAGATGCCGCAATGCGAATCGCATCCCCTGTCCCTGTGCGGTTTGGTTTGACCTTCCGAGACGGAACGTGAGATGAACGAATCACTTCGTCAGAATGATCTGCCGCGTGACATGCTCACTCCCGGAGTTGAGTTCAGACAGATTGGGAATGTGAACAAAAATACCGACCGATTTTATCGTCAGAGCAGGTATTTCTCTTAGCCTTGGGTTGGGGGTTCTTGTAGAATCCAATTCTTTCACACCGTGCGAGCAAGTCAGAATCGACTTGCACTCTCGCCAATGATTCGGCGGATCAACGTGAAACCTGCGTGATTACCAGTTTTCAGTCGGTTATCATGGCACCGATATCGCACTTCGCACATGAAGCTAAACCCTACAGCGATTGCGAAATTGTACCTCGATCCGTCAGCGCGAAAACTGATAAAGTCATTATGTCTTGTGTGTGAACAGCCTAAAGAGAACTTGTTCGGACAGATTCAAGCCGCTATGAGGTCGAGATGTCAATCAATTTCTGGAAAATCAATCGCCGTCAGATCCGGTCTTCAAAGCGCCGGAAAGCCATGCGGAACTGGATCGAAACCCTTGAAGATCGCTGTCTGCTCGCCAGCTGGTCGGGTGACTTGCCTAACGGAACCCATTGGACGAATTCGGAAGTTCAGATCCTGACGGCTGATGTGAACATTCCAGCGGGCACGACATTGACGATCGACCCCGGAACCGTCATCAAATTCGCGAACCCGAGTGTCGACATGACGGTGAGCGGCAAAGTATTGGCTCAGGGGACCGCAGGGGCGCCCATTACGTTTACAGAATTCCGCGACGATGTGGGCGGGGATACCAACGGAGATGGGGCCAATTCGACCCCATCAAATGGTTTCTGTGGCAAGATTGAATTCCAAAACGGCAGTGCGGGCAGCATTCTCGATCATGTCAACATTCGTTACGGAGGCAATAGCAATGCCGAACTGGAGATCAACGGTGCCGGCCTGACACTTTCAAACAGCACCGTGGCCAATTCTTATTCGATGGGCGTCCGAATTCAGAACGCCAGTCCGATCCTGAATCACAACGCGTATCTGAATAACTTCCAAGAAGCCGTCAGTTCCGATCTGACGAGTCAGCTCGTCAGCACGGCGTCGACAGCAACTGGCAATAGTGTCAATGGAATTGCTCTCGAAGCCGGTACCCTGGCCGGGAATGTGACCTGGAATGCACCGGACCTGTCGCTTTACATGCCGGGAACAATCACTGTTTCAGCAGGTTCAACATTGACTGTCGCCGCCGGCCAGATCGTCAAGGTAAATACCACTGGCACGAACAACTTGATCGTGAATGGCACTTTGACGGCAGCCGGAACGAATGCCGCCCCTGTGATATTCACTTCAGCCCGCGACGGTAGTGTCGGAGGGGTTCTGCTTAGCCAGGGGAGAACGACAGGTGTGAACGGTGATTGGGGACGGATCGAATTCACGAGCGCGAGCATCGGAAACGTGCTCGACCATACCAAGGTTCTTTTTGGCGGATTCGACGCTCTGGGCGAAGTCCTGGTGAACGGCGGACAATTGACTGTCACGAACAGTGAGGTGAGCAATTCCAGCAGCAGTGGACTGCGGATTCAAAACAGCGATCCCACGGTCACAAACATCTTGTTTCAACAGAATTCCATCGCAGCCAGCATGGACCTGGCGTCCAATCCCGCCATCACGAGTGTGACGCTGACCAATAATGGTCTGAATGGTCTGAGTGTTGACAGTGGTTCGCTGACGGAAAATGGAACCTGGGATGACCCGGAAATCACCTATTTCCTCGCTGGAACTGTCACGGTTCCGGTCGGCAAGTCGTTGACGATCGGGGCCGGCCAGATCGTGAAAATGAACTACTTTGGGACAACCGACCTGATCGTCGCGGGGACGTTGAATGCGGTGGGGACGGCGGATCACCCGATTATTGTGACGTCCTCACGAGATGATTCCGTCGGCAACGATGTCGAAAACAATGGCCCAACAACAGGGACCGCGGGCGACTGGGGCCACTTGGAATTCTCAAATCCCATTACCGCAAGCAATCTGGATCATTTTGAGGTGGCGTACGGCGGATATGGTGCGCCCGGTGAGCTGTACGTGAAAGGCGGGAAGCTCACGGTCCAGAACTCGGTCGTGCGGGACTCGTTGGCTGATGGAATTCGCATTGAAGCCAGCCAGCCCACGATCAGTGGTGTGACATTTCAAAATAACCAGGGAGCGGCCGTCGCCATGGATATGGGGTCCAACCCCGTGATTTCCGCGGTGACGTTCAGTTCCAATACCGTAAATGGTCTAAGTTTGGATGGCGGGGCGCTGACCGCAAATGGCTTCTGGGACGATCCGGATATTACCTACTTTCTGGCAAATTCGGTGACAGTACCTGACACTCTGACCCTGACGATTGGGGCGGGGCAAATTGTCAAACCCAGTTATTCGGGAACGGTGGATTTGATGGTGAATGGGGCACTTATCGCCAATGGCACGGCGGCACAACCTATCGTCATGACGTCAGCTCATAATGATTCGATCGGAACTGATATCGAAAATAATGGGCCATCCACTCCGTCTAGCGGAGATTGGGGACACGTCGAATTCACCAATGCCACCCGTGCCAGCATATTGAACCATGTCGAAATCAGCTATGGTGGTTATTTTTCAGATGGACTGGCGGTGGACCGCGGTGGGCTTTTGACGATTCAGAACAGCACACTACGGAATTCCAAAAGTGCCGGTTTGCGGGTGATTGGTGGCGATCCCAGTTTGACAAATGTTGATCTTCGAGACAACGGGCAGGCGGCTGTTTTACTCGATTCGAACTCCAGCATTCTTGGCCAGAACCTGAGTGCCTCGGGGAATCAGAGCGATTTGATTCTGATCAATGGTGGGGATTTTTCGTCGAATCAAACCTGGAACGCGACAGGTATTGACTTCCAACTAGCCGGTTCCATCACGATTCCACAGGGATTGTCTCTGACGCTGGGGACGGGTGCGATTTTTGATGCCCAGGAAAACACCGAGATTTTCGGCGCGGGAACAATCCTGAATGCCGGAACGATTCGGAAGACAGTCGGGCCTGCTGATTCGACCATCTTTCCGCATGTCATCAATACGGGATCGATCACGGCCCAGAGCGGATTGTTGATTCTGCCTGGTGGCATTGAAATCAACGGTTCCGGCATCATCAACGGCGCGACCAGTGCCATTCTGTCGACACAACAAAATCTGACCGGTGACGTGAATCATTCCAGCGCCGGCGTGGTTCAGCCACAAGTTGTATTTAATGGTCAAGGGACGGCCGTGCAACCGCAGTTGTTGGAAGTCTTCAGCGCTGATCTGGGGAATAAAGATGTCGGCTTCGATCACAATTTCGGTTATGGTTCGATTCAGGTTGAAACCGACACCTATGTGAAGTTGATTGACAGCCACGACAATAGTCCGGGCAACAGTCCCGAGGCGCTGTATGTCGAAAACTTGACCGTTGCCGGTGGGGGGACGCTGAATCTGAATGGACTGCACGTTTACACGCGTTCGAGTTTAATCGACGGCACAGTTGTGGGCGGAACGGTCAGCATTTTGCCGGATGGTGGCGCGTTGTCGCTGAATGCGCCGTCTCCCGGCAAGATTGGATCCGTGAGCGAAGTCGACGACTGGACGATCTTCGGCAGGGTAGGACAAACGGTCACGATCACGCTCAGCACCGGGCCATTCGGCACGAATCCCACTTCATTGCCCAGCCTGAACTTCGCGCAGTTGCAATTGATCGATTCCAGCAACCATGTCCTGGCATCAGTCGCCAGCACGACATCCGGCGCCGACCTGCAATTGACTGGGATCACATTGCCGGCAGACGGAACCTATCATATTCATGTCCAGGCTGCCCCAACGCATTCGAGCCAAACCGGGAACTATGTCCTGGGGGCCTTTGATGCGACGATTCGCGTCGCTTCGGCCGAATTGAATCAGACAAGTACTGGTCAGATCGATAACCCGTTCCGGATCGATCGCTGGACGTTTTCCGCAGTTGCCGGACAAGTCATTACTTTCAATGTCGTCAATACTCAGAATTCCAGCATTCAGTTTGACCTGACCGGACCAAATGGATTTATCGCGTTCAGCAATCAGACCGCGGATCAAGAGTTCTTAACGCTGCCGACCTCCGGCACTTACACTCTTTCTGTACACACGGTTCAACAGCAGACAGGGGCCTACGCTTTCCGACTGGAATCGGTGAGCGTGAATACGCTCGCATTGGGTAGCACTTTCGCGGGACCGATTGCCGGCAGCGGTCAGGCCCAATTGTTTAAAGTGAATGTCCCGAACCTGCAGCAATTGCAAGTTCTCCTGTCGGATACGTCCGCCTCAGACCATAACGAGGTCTATGTCAAGTTTGGCTCGGCACCAACTCGCTCGGATTATCAATACAAATTCAATACACCAGCTTCGGCCAATCAGATTCTGAACATTCCCAGCGCCGCGCCCGGGGATTGGTACATACTGGTTTACACCGAATCCGCAGCACAACCGGGCACAATCACGTTGCAGGTCAAAGGCGGCAGCCTGTTTGTCAACGACGTGACGCCAGACCATTTGGGGAACGGTGCGGATCAAGTCTTGACGCTCACCGGCGTTGGTTTTGACAACACCACGGCGGTCAGTCTGATCTCATCAAATAACGTCGTCTTCAATGCCAACTCTGTCCGCCTGGATCAGCCAACTCAAGTCACTGCGACGTTCAATGCGGGGGCCGTCCCGGCTGGAACTTATTCCGTTCGCGTGACAAAAACCGACGGTGGAACGTCGACGCTTACCAATGCCTTCACAGTGACCGCAGGGGGAATGGCTCATCTGGAAACGAAGGTGATCGTTCCAAATCCGATCGGGTTGCACATTTCATCGACGCTTTATGTGCAATACACCAATTCGGGGACCGTGGCG
Organism: Planctomycetaceae bacterium; assembly: GCA_028291565.1. GTDB lineage: Bacteria > Planctomycetota > Planctomycetia > Planctomycetales > Planctomycetaceae > JAKFVC01. Next base: position 14,404 of record JAQGHT010000653.1, read on the forward strand.
ATGGCGGCGCCGTTACTGGTGTTGACTGGAATCCAGAACGGCAAGGCGGGGGCTTTAATGACGCTCGATCCGGCACTGCAAGTGTCGGGCTTCTGGACGTCGGCCACACCGGCCGGATACAGCCAGTCAGTTCAAATTCTGGCCAGTGGTGCGATCCCGGGAATTCTGGGACCGGGTGAAACGGCGACAGTTCCGGTTTATTACGCAGGATGGTTGACGTCGCAGTGGGATTTTTCACGTCCACCGATCTATTTCAACCTCGGCTCGCTGACGAACGTCAGTACGGATGTTGTCGACTGGCCTTCGCTGAAAGAGAGTCTGCAGCCCGCCACTGTTTCCGATCAAGCCTGGGACGGAATCTACGCGAACTTGGTGGCTCAGTTGGGAACCACCTGGGGCAGTGTGATTCAGCATCTCGATGAGGTTGCCGCCTACCTGGGAAGCTTGGGGCAGCATGTCACGGATCTGAGCGCACTCTGGTCGTTCGAGATCCAGCTGGCCACTGGAATGGGGCCGATTCCCGATCTCGCTGTCAGCACCGAAATATCCGCTCCGTCTGCCGGTCTGCCACTGCTGCTCTCGCGATTGTTTGGAAACTCCATCACGGCTCGCAATCTGGACGGTCCGTTCGGCAAGGGTTGGCAATTGGACGGAGGTTGGGGACAGAATTTGTCTGTCGCCACCGACGGGACGGTCACGATCACTGACGGGACCTCAGTGCGCCAGTTCCAGCCCGACAGTCGCAGCAGCGCCTATTTCTCGCAGTCCGGGGACCGAGGTGTCCTCTCGAAAGTCAGCAGCAGCGTCTATACCCTGACTGATCCCAACGGCCTGGTGACGCAATTTCAGGATGGCCGAGCCGTCTTGCTGCGCGATCCCAGTGGCAACGCGATCACCGCTGATTACAACAGCGGCAACCTTTCCAGTCTGACTTCCACGTCCGGGCAGTCCATCAACTTCACCTATAATAGCAGCGGTCATATCGCCAGTCTCAGTAATTCCATCGGGCAGACCGCGCAGTTCACCTACGATGCGACCAACCAATATCTTTTGTCTGCCACGGACGTGAATGGGGGCGCGACAGCCTATACCTACGACACAGGGACCTCACCGGCGACAAAGAACACCTTGCTGACGATCACCGATGCCACTGGTGTGCAACAAGTGCTGACTTATGATTCACAGGGCCGACTGAAAACGACCGCATTCCAGGGCGGTGTCCTGGCCAGCGCGTTCAGCTATGGTCCGGCGGGAATCGTGACTGTGACCAATCCGTCAAATGCTGCGACAACATATTACTATGACGCTCGAAGTTTGTTGGCGAAGGTTGTCAACCCGTTGCAGGAGACAGCGTTCTACACGTACAACTCAACTGGCAATCTGTTGACTGTGACGAATCCTGCGGGAAATATTTATTCCTATGCATACGACTCGCAGGGCCGTGCCGTTCAGGTGGCGAATCCTTTGGGGCAGGTCACCAAGTATACCTATGGGGCGTTCAACACTATCACATCCGTGACCGATCCAGACGGCAATCGAACGACATTCGAATTCGATCCGAACGGCAATTCGGTGTCGCAAACCTTCGCCGACGGGACCATCGAGAGCCTGGCGTACGATCCGATCGGGCAAATCACGAAATCCACAGATGGCAATGGAAATGTCATCAACTATACGTACAATTCCGCGGGCAAAGTGACGAACAAACACTATGCCGACGGAAGCGAAGTGTCCTTCAATTACAATGCCGTCAGTGATTTGACGTCCGTGGTCGATTCCACAGGTACCACGACGCTCGATTACTACAGCCCGACTCAGTTGAAACAAATCACCTATCCCGACGGTTCGTTCTTGAAATACACCTACGACTTGGCAGGACGGAGAACTCAGATGGTGGACCAGACCGGTTACACGGTCAAGTACTACTATGACGTGCTCGGCCGGTTCGACGGCTTAACGGACGGATCAAATCAGCCAATCGTCACGTACGCTTATGATCTGAATAGCCGGTTGCAGTTGGCGACGAAAGGCAACGGGACGAGTACGGAATACACCTACGAC
>JAQGHT010000659.1 GCA_028291565.1 Planctomycetaceae bacterium
CGGTTGATCATCGAGCACAAGGGGGACCTGCATCCGCAGATCGTGCTGGAGGACGCCAGCGGCAAAATTCTGGACTTCTACTACCTGCCTGAAAAGGCGCACATCGAAGTCACGGAAGGCAGCCAGATCTCGGCCGGTACGCTGTTGGCCAAGACGCCGCGCGAGGTGTCGGGCACGCAGGACATCACCGGCGGTCTGCCGCGGGTGACGGAGATCTTCGAGGCGCGGACGCCGCGCGACCCGGCCCGCATGGCCGAGTTGGCCGGCGTGATCCGCATCGGCGAAAAGAAGCGCGGCAAACGGACGATCTATGTACAGCCGGTGGACGAGGCCGGCAACAAGATCGGCGAGGAGCGCGAGCATCAAGTGCCGCCCGGCAAGCACTTGCGCGTCCACACCGGCGACCGCGTCAAGGAAGGCGACCGCCTGGTGTTCGGGCCGCTGGTGCCGCACGAGATCCTGAAGAGCTCCGGCATCCAGGCGGTGCAGAACTACCTGGTGCAGGAGGTGCAGGCGGTCTACCGGGCGCAGCGCGTGGAAATCGACGACAAGCACATCGAGATCGTGATTTCTCAGATGTTGCGTAAGGTTCGCGTGGACAAGGTCGGCGATACGACTTTGTTGCCTGGTATCATTATTGACAAATTCGAGTTCCGCCGAATTAACATGCGGCTGCTGGAATGCGTCAAGATCGTTGAGCCTGGAGCGACGGAATTCACCAAGGATGACATCGTACCCAAGGCCACGCTGGAAGAAGTCAACGGCCAGGTCGAAGCCATGGGCGGAAAAATCGCGACCTTCACCAAGCCTCGGCCGGCTCAGGCTAGTACCCAATTACTGGGAATCACCAAGGCTGCCGTGCAGAGCGAGAGTTTCATTTCTGCGGCCAGTTTCCAGGAAACAACAAAGGTGCTCACTGAAGCTGCCTTGGCCGGTAAGATCGACAACCTGGTAGGACTGAAAGAGAACGTCATTCTGGGCCACTTGATTCCGGCCGGTACCGGGTTCAAGACACACCAGGAAGCCGAAGTACGCATCCGGCCAGAAGCACTGGTCGAGCTGCAGGCAGAAAAAGAACGTATGCTGCAGGCGCGTTCGGTCCTGCTGAACGAAAACCGTGGAGCAGAAGCCGCACGGGCTGCCAGAGCCGCCGCGGCGCAGCATGATGATTAGCACCGGGATTGATGAACTGCCAAATCGGACCGAGCGGTGTGATTCGGCGGTTCAAACCAGCGACCTGCTATTAACGCAGGGTAGAACTAAAAACGCAGCAGACAACCGGAAACTTTCGTTGTTTAAGTCGCACCACGAACTTGACAACCATGACCCGGAACGATATCGTGCTTGATTCCTCTCTGACCCGTCCGGGGCGGGGAGGGTTTGACAGAAAACACTGAAGCGGTTGGCCGGGAGCAGACGTGGTCGGCCGATCCTTTCCCGTAGGTTGAACCGATGCCGACAATTAATCAATTGGTGCGCAAGCCGCGCGTGAAGCAGCCGAGTCGTTCCAAGAGCCCCGTGCTGGACTCTTGCCCGTTCAAACGGGGTGTCTGTTTGCAGGTGAAGACGATTACCCCCAAGAAGCCGAACTCGGCTTTGCGAAAAGTGGCTCGTGTTCGCTTGTCAAACAAGAAGGAAATCACGGCCTACATTCCCGGTGAAGGCCACAACCTGCAAGAGCACTCGATCGTGCTCGTTCGCGGTGGTCGTGTCCGTGACTTGCCTGGTGTTCGATATCACATCATTCGTGGTGTGCTCGATACACTTGGGGTTCCAACCCGTAAGCAAGCCCGAAGTCGTTACGGCACGAAAAAGGGTAAGAAGTAGGCGAAGCAACGAGGCTTCCCGAGTGGTAGACGGTCATGAGCGAACATCGCTGATGGCCGGAATGGGGGGCTTAATTGATTCGGCTGAATGGCAGGCGGCAAATGGTAATTTGGCGGGGCAGATAACCGCCTTGCAATCGCTGCTTGTTGGCGACATTACGGCATAGTTAAGTGAATTGATCTGAGTTCTGAGATGGGCTCGGAGATTGTGTGAATTCCAACACGTCCTAACGGACGTTTTCATCGTGAAAGAAATATCTCGCCCCGGAATAGTTTGTTCCGGCAGTATTTTCGATCACGGCGGGTATTGATTCGATAGGTGTAGAGAGATGGCCACGAAGTTCACCGCCAGTAGCACGCAACTGAGACCAGATCCGCGATTTGGATCGGTCTTGGTTTCGAAATTCGTCAATTGCCTCATGCACGACGGCAAGAAGAGTGTCGCGCTGACGGTGTTCTATGACGCCATGGAAATGATCAAAAAGCGTCTGCCGGATCAAGATCCGGTGGATGTGTTCCATACGGCGGTTGAGAACTGCAAACCGCAGATCGAAGTTCGATCGCGGCGCGTGGGTGGTGCTAACTATCAGGTTCCGACACCCGTCGATTCGCGGCGTCAGCAGACGCTTGCAATTCGCTGGCTGCTCGCAGCTTGTCGCGGTAAGAAGGGTCGCCCCATGCATCAGCGGTTGGCTGACGAATTGGTCAGCGCGTTCAAGCGTGAAGGTGCGGCGATGACGACTCGCGATCAGGTTCACAGAATGGCCGACGCGAACCGGGCGTTTGCACACTTCGCGTTCTAATTGTCGGTTTGGATATAATATTATCGCGACCGCGAGCGGTTTCCGCTCGCGGTCGTTTTTATCTTGAATTGGTTTTACAGGAAGCATTGTTCGGGAATCGTCATCATGTCGTCTGACATAGATAAAATACGCAATATTGGCATCATTGCCCATATCGATGCCGGGAAGACGACGACAACCGAACGGATCCTGTTCTATACCGGCGAATCACATTGCTTAGGCGATGTGGACAAAGGTACGACGATCACAGATGACAATCCTGAAGAGCAACAACGCGGCATCACGATCTATTCCGCTGCTGTCACGTGCCACTGGCAGGACTGTACGATCAATCTGATCGATACGCCAGGGCATGTGGATTTTACGGCGGAGGTCGAGAGGAGTCTGCGGGTTCTGGATGGCGGCGTCGTTATCTTCAGTGCGCGTGAAGGGGTTGAAGCCCAGAGCGAGACAGTCTGGCGCCAATCGAACAAGTACAGGGTGCCTCGAATCTGTTTCATCAACAAGATGGATCGGCTCGGGGCTGATTTCGAACGAGTTTTTCAGCAGATTCGCACCCGATTGGCGGGGAATCCGCTGGCTATTCAGATGCCGATCGGTGCGGGTTCACCACCCACTTCGAATGCGTTTGAAGGTGTGATCGACCTGATCGGACAGCGGGCGCTGTATTTCGATCGGGCAACCGAAGGCAAAACAATTTCGGTTCGCGAAATTCCGGAGGAATACCAGGAAGAGGCGAGTGTGCGTCGCCGGCAGATTCTGGAATTCGCGGCCTTGCAGGATGAAGCGGCGCTGACGACATACATGGAGACGGATGATCTTCCTGTGGAAGTGATTCACAACCTGTTGCGTAAGGCGACGGTGGAAGGTCAAGTTCAACTTGTGTTGTGCGGCGCCTCGCTGAATAATATCGGCGTGCAGCCTATTTTAGACGCAGTTGTGCGATATCTTCCCAGTCCGGTGGATAAGCCACCAGTCGAGGGAACGAATCCAATCGCCAAAAAGGTGGTTGGACCCGAGTTTCGCAAGCCACTCGATTCAGAACCGTTTTGCGGGCTGGTGTTCAAGATTGTCGCGGACGCCCACGGCGAACTCTGTTTCGTGAGGGTGTATTCAGGCGTCTTGAATGGCAAGTCGCGGATGTTGAATCCGCGAACTGGAAAAAAAGAACTGATCAGCCAGGTTTGGAGAATCCAAGCTTCGCATCGAGACAAGATTGAGGAGTCTGGTGCCGGTACAATTGTGGGCGTTGTTGGCCCCAAGGAAACCGTAACTGGTGATACCTTGTGTGAAGCGAATCATCCGATCGCCCTGGAAAGCATTCACTTTCCTGACACGGTGATTTCCATGGTGGTTGAGCCCGATTCAAGTGCGGAACGTAAAAAGTTGTCCGAGACGTTGAAGATCCTGGCAAAACAGGACCCGACATTTCTTGCGAAGGAAGAAGAGAACGGACAAACAACGATTAGCGGCATGGGTGAGCTGCACTTGGAAGTGATCCGGCACCGCATGGAGCGGGATTATGGTCTGAAGGTTCGCGTACACAAACCGCGGGTCAGTTACCGGGAAACTATCGCGGTACCGACCGAGGCGGAGGGTACGTTCCACCGACAAACGGCCGGGGTGGCTCAATCAGCGCGGGTAAAATTGAAACTGGAACCCTACCAGGGTGACGAGCAGATTAAGGTCGAGAGCAAGCTAAAACCGAACTCGCTCCCAAAGGAGCTCGTCACCATGCTGGAAACGGCAGTGAAGGACGAAGCTAAGGGCTGTGGTCTGTTTGGGTGTCCTCTTTCTCAGATCAAGTTCACGATACTAGAAGCCGATTATAGCCAGATCGAGACGACCGACGTCGCGATTCAGGCGGCCGCGGTGGATGCGGTGCGTAAGGGGTTGCAGCAGGCAGGAGTTGTTCTGCTGGAGCCCATCATGAAACTGGAAGTCCAGACACCGGAAGAGTTTCTGGGGAATATCCAATCTGATTTGTTGGCTCGAAAATCCTCGATTCTGAATACGGAACCGCGGGGCGAGCTGCACATTTTGGAAGCCGAGGCACCATTGGCTCGGATGTTTGGGTATTCGACACAGGTACGAAGTCTGTCGCAGGGGCGGGCGTCGTATTCCATGGAACCGTTGCGGTATGCACCCGCGCCTCAGGAAGTCATGAATGAGATGCTGGGGCACTAAAGGCATCGCAGCTGATTTCAAGTCCTGTTTGATTCGATCCACCCTGACAATTTATTCCAAAGCGAATTGAATTGGCAGGCCGGGGATTTCAGGTAGAGTGCAGCAGCCGGCTTCGCTTTATTCAGCCAAGTTGTTGTCGCACCAGAGAAACTTCGGGTAAAAATCAAAAAGACGTGAATGCTGGCCGTTGACATCAACAGCAACGACCATTAGAATCGCGGACTTTCCGCACCTGTCCAAAATAAACGTTGGAGATGCAAGCCCGGGCTATGCCCGACCTTGTCGGGCAGTCCCAGGGTAACAGTTGAAGAAGGTACCGTAGCGTGGCCGCGAAGAAGCAAGAAAAAATCCGAATTCGCATGGAAGCGTATGATCACTCAGTGCTCGATCAATCGGCACTGGAGATCGTGGACACAGCGAAGCGGACTGGCGCGGTGGTTCACGGACCAATCCCGTTGCCAACGCGGATTGAGCGCTACACCGTGCTCCGCAGTCCTCACATTGACAAGAAGTCGCGTGAGCAATTTGAGATCCGCACGCACAAACGATTGATTGATATCATTCAGCCGACCGGCAAAACGATTGATGCTCTGAACAAGCTCTCGTTGCCGGCGGGTGTTGATATTAAGATCAAGGCGTCCGCTGGAGGCAACTGAGTTACTCGCGAAGAATAGTGGATGTGGTCGGTCTCGATGGGTCGACTGCTCGGATTGTTCGCAGTGATGTCGGGTGTTAATAAGACAGGTAACGAGTCGCGACAATGTGGCGCGACTCGCAATCTTTTTTGGCACTGGTGAATCCACCGTGTTGCCACAAAGAATGCAAATCGTTCGGGGAAGATGCTATTATGCCAGTTGGACTATTGGGCCGCAAAGTCGGCATGACGCAAGTCTATAATGCGGAAGGCAAATTGTTGCCGGTTACCGTAATCCAGGCTGGGCCGTGCACTGTTTTGCAGGTTCGCACGATGGACCGTGACGGTTATGAGGCGGTGCAGTTGGGCTTCCTGGATAAGCCGCGTCGTTTGGCGAATAAGGCCGAGCGAGGTCACGTGGCAGAGATCGGCAGCAAGCGGGCTAAGACTCGCAGTGCCGCCGGGTTGGAAGCAATACCGAAGGCGAAATGCGAGCCAAAGCGGTATGTTCGCGAGTTCCGCACCGATGGCGAGCCGGCTGCCCATGAAGTTGGACAGAATCTGACGGTGGAAGTGTTTAATGAGATTAAGCGTGTCGATGTCATCGGGACCATTAAGGGTCGTGGCACGGCGGGTGTGATGAAGCAGCATGGCTTCGGTGGGCTGTGTGCGAGTCACGGTGTCCAGCGGAGTCACCGCTCTGGCGGTAGTACAGCAGCTCACTCGACGAATCGCGGATTCAGCGGAAAGATCAAGAAGGGCAAAAAGATGGCCGGTCGGTATGGGAATTCCCGTGCCACGATCCGGAATCTGGATGTGGTTCGTGTTGATCTTGAAAACAACGTGTTGCTCGTTCGTGGTGCAGTACCAGGGGCTAACGGCAGCTATGTGATGATTCGCAAGACAAACAAGTTGGGTTAAATCAGCTGACTTGGGCGATCCCGGGCTGGGTGATTTCGAAAACAGCACAGGTTGGCAGAAAATACACACAGCTGCGTAATGCGGCGTGATGCGAAAACGGTGAGGCAATGGCAATTCTTCCAGTACACAATCAGGCCGGACAGCAGGTCGGTACGTATGATCTCGATTTCAATGAAATCGCGCTCAGTATCAACAAGCAGTTGCTGCATGATGTCGTCGTTATGTATGAAGCCAATCAGCGAGTTGGCACGGCTCGAAGCCGGTCACGCGGCGAAATCGCGGGCAGCACTAAGAAGCTGTACAAACAAAAGGGAACCGGTCGGGCTCGTATGGGGCCAAAGCGAACACCGATTCGTCGTGGCGGCGGTCATGCGTTTCGGAAGGTTGCACGGGATTGGGGCTATCGTCTGCCTAAGAAGGCAATTCGATTGGCGACACGAATGGCGTTGCTGAGTAAGTTCCAGGACAACCAGGTGACGGTGTTGAACTCCTGGGATGTGACGGCACCGAAGACCAAGGTTGTTGCGGCCGCTTTGAAGGGCTTGGGGTTGTCCGAGAAGAGCTGTCTTCTGGCAACTGACGCTCACAACCCAATCTTGTGGAAGTCGTCGCGGAATATTCCCGAGATAGAAGTGTATCCTGCGGCGGACTTGAACGCGTACGTCCTGTTGCGTCAAAGGCAGTTGGTTGTCACGACGGCAGCGCTGGACGTGTTGCGAAAGCCAGTAGCAGAGACTGCTTCGGAGTAATTGGGCGTGAAGATTCTGAGCTGACCGGATGCCGAGTCCGGTGAGATGGGCTGTGGTTGAAACTGTTTCAGACTGTTTCAGTGTTGGTTGTGGCGAAATTGAGCTAGGTGTTGATCATGGCGGTTTTGAGTGCATCAGGAATTACGCTGGAGCCTTATCAGGTTGTGTTACGCCCGCTCGTCACAGAGAAGGGCACACACATCTCGAATCGCTTCAATGCCTATACCTTTGAAGTCCATTTGCAGGCTTCGAAGACGGATATTCGAAATGCCGTTGAAGCGTTGTGGCATGTTCGAGTGATTGATGTTCGGACACAAAACCGCGTGGGGAAACCGCGTCGGACTAAGAATGGCGAGATTACGACGCCCGCCTGGAAGAAAGCGATCGTGAAGTTGCATGATGAAGATCGCATTTCGTTCTTCTAAATGTGACAAGCTGGATCGGATCAGGTTCACCAGGTTTTGTTGGCGTCGCAGTGGAATAAAAATATGGGTATTCGAAAATACAAGCCGACAAGTGCCGGCCGTCGACAGTCGTCCGTGAGTGACTTCTCGGACTTGACTGACAAGCAGAAGAAGCCGGAAAAGGCTTTGACGGTCCGCATCCGAAAGACCGGCGGTCGTAATTTCCAGGGGAAAATTACGTCGCGGCACAAAGGCGGCGGGGCGCGACGAATTTATCGTTTGATTGACTTCAAGCGAACAAAAGATGGAATTCCCGCAAAGGTCGCGTTCGTTGAATACGATCCGAACCGAACGGCACGAATTGCCTTGCTGCATTACGCTGACGGCGAAAAGCGATACATTATCGCCCCGGAAGGCATCAAGGCCGGGGACACCGTTCAAAACGGACCTGGCATTGAGCCGAAGCTCGGCAATTGCATGGCGCTGGCTGATATTCCGCCGGGAACCGTGATTCATAATATCGAAATGATTCCCGGGCATGGGGCGCAATTGTGTCGCAGTGCCGGAACATACGCGACAATGAACGCCCGAGAAGGCAATTGGGCGCAGTTGACTTTGCCTTCTGGTGAAGTTCGACGGTTGCCTAATAAGTGTCGGGCCGTGATCGGTGTCACGAGCAACGTTGAGCACATCAAGGTGCGTTGGGGTAAAGCGGGCCGTACACGGCACCGTGGTATTCGTCCGACCGTTCGCGGTTCTGCGATGAATCCAGTCGCACATGCGATGGGTGGTGGTGAAGGTCGTCGTTCAGGTGGTCGGGATCCGATGAGCCCCAACGGTAAGTTGGCCAAGGGCGGCCGAACGCGTAATCGCCGTAAGAATTCGACCGGAGCCATTATTCGACGTCGTAAATCGGTACGCTACGGTCAATTGAAATAGAAGAGAAGTTTCGCTTGGGAACATCGATTTGTCGATGTGTCACGGGTGAAAATGAGAATCATAAAGCGGGATAGTAGTTCTCGTCGATCGGCTGAAACCGGTCGATCCAAAAATCAGAGTCGATTCCAGGTTCTGGAATTGGTACGCCGAGTCAGATAGAGGCCAGCGATGGGACGTTCATTAAAAAAGGGACCTTACGTCGACGCGAAATTGCTCAAGAAAGTTGAGCAGCGACAGACGGCTCGAAATAAGGATCCGATCAAGACTTGGGCTCGCAGGAGCACAATCGCACCTGATTTCGTGGGCTACACCTTCCTCGTTCACAATGGACGTGTTCATATCACTGTCTATGTGACTGAAGAAATGGTCGGGCACAAATTGGGCGAGTTCGCTCCGACCCGAACGTTTCGTGGGCATACAGGTGCGAAGAAGAAGTAAGGTCGAGCGTCTTGGTGAGCGACTGCCGCAAACGGCATGGCCGCTATTTCGATTCGACTCGCGGCGACCCGCATCGATGGTCGACCAGGCATATTGAAGGGGCCATTGTGATTTCGACTGGCCTTGGCTGGATGAAACACAGGGAGATTTGGCATGATTTTTCAAGCATCACATAAATTCGCACGAATTGCCGCTTCTAAGGTTCGACCTTTTGCGGAACTGGTACGTGGTCGCGGTGCGAAAGAGGGGATGGATCTGTTAAGATACGTCCCGAATCGCGGAGCTGCGATGCTGTTGAAGGTTTTGAAGAGCGCAATGGCCAATGCCGAGGACCGCGGCGAGCGGGGCGTGGAAGAGCTGCCAATTACGATCTCTCAAGTCGATGAAGGTCCGATGTTCAAGCGGTTACACGCTCGGGCACGTGGAATGGCCTATTTGATTCGCCGGCGATTTGCGCATATCACGATTGGTGTTGGTGTGATTACCGATGCGGAGCGTGAAACGGTGGCGAATGCGAAGGAAGCAAACGTAAAAGAAGCAGCAGCCCGCAAGGCGCGGCTGCAGGAAGCGAAGTCAAAACGTCAAGCTGCTAAAGTTTGAACGAATCAATAGCGAACTGTTTTGGCTGCTCCGGTCGTTGAGCGGATTGCCGAAGTGGGCGCAAAAGCAATACAAGAAAAGTAATTGTTGTCGCGGGTGGCTGGCGGTGGAAATCCAAAAGCAACTTCAGAGAACAATCAATGTTTAAACATGTCACGTGCCGGGATGGCTAGTCCGGTGCGACGAATGGTAAGCAGTCTGGCCCCAAGTCAATGTGATTGGTCAGCCCCATGGGACAAAAAGTACGGCCAACTGGCTTTCGTGTTGGGATTGTCGAAGACTGGCGTAGCCGGTGGTACGCTCCGAAGAAAGAATTCGGTGCGCTGATCATCGAAGACTTCAAGATTCGCCAATTCATCACGAAGCGATACCAGTTCGCAGGTATTCCGAAAATTGAAATCGAGCGGACACGCGACCAGGTGATCGTGTTTCTGCATACGGCGCGGCCCGGTATTATTATCGGCCGAAAGGGTCAGGAAGTCGATCGGCTGAAGGGCGAGTTGGAAGACTTGGTTGGCCGGCGAATGGATCTGAAGATTGTTGAAGTTCAGAATCCAATGCGCTGTGCAGCTCTGGTTGCCGAAGACATCGCACAACAGTTGTCGAAACGCGGAAGTTTCCGACGAACCATCAAACGGTCTCTCGACCAGGTGATGGAAGCTGGAGCACTCGGCGTGAAGGTGGAGTTGTCGGGCCGCTTGGGCGGGGCAG
>JAQGHT010000077.1 GCA_028291565.1 Planctomycetaceae bacterium
TGGGTGAAGTCTATGGCAATCGAGTCGTTCGAGCTCCACGCCTGATGCACGGTAAAGTCTCCCAGATTCACCATGATAATCTCGGGATTTTCGCGGGGCTGCCGAACCCATTCACCGCGACGCGTTATCACAGCCTGTGTATTCCGTATGGCGAATTGCAGGGAGGATTGAAGATCACGGCCTGGACTGACGACTTGGATCAGCCTCGGGAAGTGATGGGTGTTCGGCATGCAACGCATCCCATTCATGGAGTCCAGTTTCATCCCGAAAGTTTCCTGACCGAACATGGCATCGAGTTGTTGAAGAATTTCTTAAAACTTCCGGCCGCCAAATGGCTAGAGTGAAGATCGTCCCATGCTGACTGTCTCAGAAGCTCTGGCCGCCATTCGGGGCACCGTTGTTCGCGGACCAATTCTGTCCTTGCCGCTCGACGAAGCACTCGGGCTGATTTTGGCCGAAGTTGTCGTCAGCGGAGTCGATTCGCCCCCCTTTGATAAGGCATTGATGGACGGTTACGCTGTCCGATTTGCTGATTTGACTGGGCATCGAAAAGGCACGACGCACGAAATCGAGTTGACAGTCATTGAGGAAGTCACCGCGGGACGTGTTCCAGGCCGTTCAGTCGGGCCTGGCCAGGCGACTCGCATCATGACCGGAGCTCCGCTGCCGGCAGGGGCGGATGTCGTCATTCCGGTTGAGGATACCGACTTTCATCCTTTCACCACATCAATGGGGGATATCCCGAGTGATCTTGGACAGGTTCGACTCCGCGACGTCCAACAATGTCGCCCCGGCCGATTCATTCTGCGACAAGGTGCGGCCGTCAAACAGGGGGCCGAGATTCTCAAGCCGGGGCGAATGTTACGGGCCCAGGAGATTGCTGCGTTGGCCGAGCTTGGCTTCACGCACGTGCGGGTCACGTCGCGGCCCCGGGTCGGAATCTTGGCTACCGGAGACGAATTGGTTCCGGCGGGGACAAAGCCAGGACCCGGGCAGATTCAGAATTCCAATGAACCGATGCTCGCGGCTCAAATTCAACAGGCTGGAGCTGGGCCGATCCGCTTGGGAATCGCTCGGGACGAAAGAGAACACCTTCGCCAGCGAATTCTGCAGGGACTGGACTGTGACTTCTTATTGCTTTCTGGAGGCGTTTCCGCCGGGAAACTGGACTTGGTTCCGTCAGAACTCGCGGCGGCGGGAGTTCGGCAGGTTTTTCACAAGATCCAGATGCGCCCAGGTAAGCCGCTTTGGTTTGGGATTCTGGAGCCCCATTCCGGCGGGAATCCCGAACGGACAGTTCCCTGTTATGTATTTGGATTGCCAGGGAACCCGGTGAGCAGCATGGTCTGTTGTGAGTTGTTTGTTCGCGCGGCGTTAAGGGTCTGGAGCGGTATTGAACCGGAGATTCTCGCGCCAATTTCAGCCCGTCTGGAAGCGGATCATCACAATGATGGAAACCGTCCGACTTATCATCCAGCCAAAATCGCATGGACTGCGGACGGCCCCACTGTCAGCGTGGTTGACTGGATTGGATCGTCGGATTTGTGTGCCACAGTCGACGCCAACTGCACTGTCTTATTTCCAGCCGGCGACCGACTCTGGTGTGCAGGAGCGAGGCTGGAAGTTTTTCCCTGGTAATTGACCACCGAACGGTGGAAGCACAGGCTGCAGTAGCAGCTTCAGCTGGCGCGGTCTGCAACTTTGGAACCGCTCAAGTCCCCCTCCGCGCCCGCGCCATGACGGATCTTCCGAAGCTGATTTCCGCGTAGCCCAGGTTGCCGAACCTTGCGCATTGGATCAGAAACGGAGCGAACCGCCCCAAACTCTGGCGAGATTGGCTTCAGAAATCGCTTTCGAAGTTACCTCAGCGCGTCAACGCATCGTCCGCGAGCTGCTGCTTCATCTTATTCAAAAAGGATTCAATCTCTGCGGCGCGCTGGACGTCAATGGTCTCGGTTGAGCTCGTATCAGGCGATGCTGTGATCCCTGTGGTTTCGGTCGCGGCTGATTGCGTTTCGAGTGTCCCGGTCGGATGATTCAGTTCCTGGTCTTCGCGACGGGCGGTGGCGAGCTGCGCTTCCAACCCCTTGAGCGTAGTCTTGATTTGCTCCAGTGTCCCTTGCGCGGCCTGCTGTTGTTGTTTCAGGGCCTTAGTCAGATCGGTGATTTCCAGCTCGCGCTGCAAGGCGTGGCGGGCTTGCGTTTCATCCTGATTTCGAAGCGCCTCAACTGCCTTGGCGTGCCACAGTGCAACCTGTCCCAATTGCTTATCGATCTCGCGCGTCAATCGCTCGATATTGTCAGTCGCAGTCTTGCAGCTGCGACGCGCACCCGCGACACCTTCCTCAATTTCCCCCACAATATCCCGGATCGCCAGATTCGGATTCGAGGCTTCTTTGAGCAAGGTCTTCAGATCACACGCGACAATTTCAGTGAGCCGACTAAAAAAGGCCATACTCACTCCTCCTCATTCATTCAAAGCTGGCAAAACAGTGCCTTGGCGGGGCAAAAGAACGGCTGAATCTCTGGGAAACGCAAATCACGCGTGATTGGATCACAGGAAATAGAATTCCAAATCACGTGAGTCTCATCGGCAGTGGAGTGGAATTTCACAACTCCAGTCCGTAATAATAGTTACAAGCAATTATTGGATCCAGAGCAAGCGACGACTTTCGAGTGATTGAGACGGGAAGCCATTATGAATGCCGAACCTCCGCAGTCCTCACCGCCATCCAAACTGGCTGGGACTGTGATTCTACTCGGAGTCGCCAGCTTATTGAACGATATCAGCAGTGAGATGATCGTGCCCGTTCTGGCAGTCTTCATTTCGACTTTGCCGGGCGGCTCGCCGGTTTTCCTCGGCTTGCTGGAAGGAGCTGCAGATTCGCTGGCCAGTTTGTTGAAATTGTTTTCGGGCCCCTGGTCTGATCGACTGAAACGGCGATCCGGGCTGGTGCTGTTGGGATATTGTCTGGCATTGGGGACGAGGCCCTTTATCGGCCTGGCCACCGCCGCCTGGCAGATCTTTCCGATTCGGCTCGCCGATCGATTTGGAAAGGGCATCCGAACAGCGCCCCGAGATGCCCTGATTGCTGACGTCACACCAGAGGGTCAGCGGGGACGTGCTTTTGGCTTCCATCGCGCAATGGACCATATTGGTGCAGTGATTGGTCCGCTATTCGCCGCCGCTTACCTGTGGTACTTTCCCGCAAACTACCAGGGATTATTCTTACTGGCACTTATCCCCGGTGTTCTGGTGGTCGTCTGCCTCTTCTGTTTCTTGAGAGAGCCCGAGCGGCATTGGGCGGAAGCGAGACCACCGTTTACCTTGACGCTCGCCCCGTTCGACAGCAATTTTCGGTTGTATTTGGTGGCCTTGGTGTTGTTCACACTGGGGAATTCCAGCGACCTGTTTCTGCTCGCGCATGCGCAAAAACTTGGTGTTCCAGATTTTTTGCTACCCATTCTGTGGGGAGCGTTTCACGTTGTGAAAAGTGCGGGAAACTTCTGGGTTGGAAGCTGGGTCGACAGGATTGGTCCGAAACGCATGATTCTGGCGGGGTGGCTGGTTTACGGAGCCGTGTACCTGCTGTTTGGATTTGCCCAGTCGGCCTGGCAGGTCTGGTGTCTGTTTTTCGCGTATGCGGTTTTTTACGCTCTGACAGAGCCTTCTGAAAAGACTCTCGTAGCGACGCTTGTACCGCCAGAGCGAAAAGGGCTGGCTTACGGTTGGTACAACTTCGCGATGGCCGTTGCCACGTTTCCAGCAAGTTTGTTGTTCGGCTGGCTCTACACATTGCACCCGCAAGCTGCGTTTACCACAGGTGCGGCCCTGGCTTTTGCGGCGAGCATTCTGATGTTCCAAGTTCGTTCGGAACGCAATGCTGCAGTTCCGAAATTGGAGTCTCAGGCGACGTAACGTGGACTGGAAGGCGCGTTTGGCCACTCCCATTCCGGAGGTTGGAATCCCGTCTTCAAGCGGCTGTCGTTGACGTCTCCCAAGTTTTTCGCCACCGGCTGAAGCCAAAACTCCAATCGCACGCTTTTCAACGACGTGCCGGCGAGTTTACCGCGGACTCTTCTAGAAAGCAGCAGGCATCCCATTCTTCAATTCCAGCGGAATTCGCTGCGGAAAACAAATCGGCTTCAGCTTGTTCCACGAGATCTTCGTCGGCTGCATCGCTTAGATATGTCGTGCAGTACGCATTGGGAAAGCCCGGAAAACGTGCCCATTGCTCGCATTGAAGCAACTTGGCAAAGGAGTTTCGCAACGTCTGTGAAGCGTCATAAAAATTGATGATGACTAAGGCATTTCGTGATTTCATGGTTTACGACTCTTCCAGCGAAACCAACCCCGAAAGCGTTGAATCCCTCTCGTTTTCCAGGGTGAATGCCAACGCAATTCCCTTTTCGTGAACTGCGACGATCAGGATCGGATTTCTTGTGACGGATTTGTCAATTGCAGGAACTGAGCTGGACCTTTTCGTTGCTCAAATACAAGCTTGCCTGTTTTTAACTTGACCAAAGTCAGTTTGAACTCTCAGATAGACTTCACAGAAGTTCCAGATCAGGCGGAGAATCTTGGTTGTTTGCATTGGATAAAAGGACCTATCCCCGTTCTGTGTGACATTTTTCTGTCGACTTCTGTCTGGTTTTTCATTTTTTGTAAAAGGGGCATTTGTGACAACGTCGGGCGACTCTGCAACGCGTTGGTTGCGGGAGCTGAAACAAGGGAATCGAGATGCAGCTCGAGAATTGTGGCAGCGATACGCAAGCCGCATGAATCACGTGGCCCGTGCCCGGCTGCGCCGCGCCAAACATGGCGGGTTCGACGAAGAAGATGTCACACTCAGTGCGTTCGATAACTTCTGCCGGGCAGTCCAGACGGGACGGTACGAGGATCTGGAAGGAAGCGATGGACTCTGGCAACTCTTGGCCACCTTTACGC
>JAQGHT010000738.1 GCA_028291565.1 Planctomycetaceae bacterium
GGAATGGGCGGCATGGGCGGCGGCGGAATGGGTGGTGGATTCTTCTCCATTCCTCCTTTCAAAGTGGTCCAAGTCCCCTTCCAGTCTGTCTGCCTCAATTACGGCCGGCCAGATCCCATGCCCAAAATGACTTACCGTTTAACCAAGCTGGAAGACTATACAGACGACAAAGTTCTGCAAGAAACGGTCAAGCTCTATGGAACGGGCAAAATGGACTATGCTGTGGCGCAAGCCGCCACATGGCATTTGACAGATCATTTGAGTTTGGAGCAACTGGCCAATCTAGCCAAATACGACATTCCCGGCGACGAAACCACAAAGGAATTGATCTTTACATCAGCTCAGTTGCGTGAGGCTGAGGTGGTCGTGACTGTCGCCAAGAAACAGGCGGCGGAACGAGAAAAGACCGAAGGGAAGAAGCCGACCACTGTGAAGAAGCGAACGCTTGCCAGTGCCCCGGAAACTCGGAAACCGGTCAAGTAGGCTTGATCATTTGAATTGCGTTCAATCGTTTGGCGTGCATCCTGACGAGTCACCAGCTCAAGACACTGAGCTGGTGTCCGATGCGCGAGATCAACTGAAAGAGTACGAATTGGTGTGTGTCGAATTCGACACGGCAGCGTTGAAACGATCTAGACATACCGTCGCCGAGTGCTCATGCTCAGAAGACGGTGTACTCGTTTGCGTCCTCCTATTAGTAGATACTATCTGAATAAAACCCCAATCGCAGTTCCGCCTGGCTCAAATAAAGAAGAAAGTGAGCGAATCGATGTTGTGCAATTCGGTGAAAACGGCATTGTTTCGGCGAGTCGGCCTAATTTCCACATGCGTGACTCTAATTCTCGTAACTCACTTTATTGGAGCGGGCAAGGTTCCCATTCGAAATCTGCCCCTGAATCCATCAGCCGAAAAAGTTGAGCTCTTCGCTGGAATCGAGAACGGTTCGTACTCGGCGCGAATGATTGCCAACGACATCAACGGCGGTAATGTTTTCATCGAAAACAAGACCAATAAGCCCTTGACGGTCCTCATGCCCGAAGCCTTTGTGGGCGTTCATGTCCTCAAGCAATTTGGTGGAGGCATGGGCGGAATGGGAGGAGGCATGGGTGGAATGGGTGGTGGCATGGGTGGAATGGGTGGTGGCATGGGAGGCATGGGTGGTGGTATGGGAGGCCAATCCATGGGGGGTGGCATGGGCATGGGTGGTGGCATGGGAGGCATGGGTGGTGGCATGGGAGGCATGGGCGGCGGCATGGGAGGTATGGGCGGTGGCATGGGAGGTGGCTTCTTCTCAATTCCTCCATTTAAGGTAGCCCAAGTCCCGTTTCAGTCCGTTTGTTTAAACTACGGGCGGCCTGATCCGATGCCAAAAATGACCTACCGATTGACTCCTTTGGAAGAATACACCGACGATAAGGTCTTACAACAAACAGTGCGGCTCTATGGCACTGGAAAGATGGAATATTCGGTTGCGCAGGCCGCGACTTGGCATCTGACGGACCACTTGAGTCTTGAACAATTGGCGAATCTCTCGAAATATGGTATTCCCGGTGACGAAACCACGAAAGAACCGATCTTCACCGTCGCACAATTGCGGGCCGCAAGTGAAATCGTTGCAATCGCCAAAAAGCAAGCTGCTGAACGCGAGAAGTCCGAAGTTGATAAGCCGAGACCGGTCAAGAAACGGGTGGAGACAGGCGTGACTTCGACAAAGAAGACGAAATAAGACACCCAGCCTTTGTGGTTTGATTTGAACGAAGTCGAAGTCAGTAGTCGATAACCTAACGCCCCGGCGAATCAATCGCCGGGGCGTTTTTGGTTTCAGTTGCAGGATGGAAGTCCCTGTTCGTCGTCCGTTAATTCCGAACAACTTCGTTTTGTGTCAGGAGTTTCAACACAAATCGACTATATTGGTCCTTCATCGGAAGTTCGAAGTTCTTCCTGACTTCACGTCGTCGGCTGACGAATTCGTCTCCCGTGATCGGATTTCGTGTGGGTTTGTCATAGTCATTCCAATATAAGCCAACCCCTCGTTTTTGCCAGTTCGGAAGATCATTGAAATTGACCCCCAGCTCGAGCAAGAGATCGTTCTTCCGAGCATCCGAAAGGCCAAATGTCCGATCGGTTGCAGCCAATTTGTTGGGACCTCGTTTACGGAGTGTCCAGTAACAATAGGCGTTCAAAGCATTCCGCGCCGCGTCTTCGTTTCTCCAGCGGAAATAGTCAACGACGAGTTCGATGTTCGGCAGTTGCGAGATGCGGCAATCCAACGTCGCGACACCGCCCAGCAGCAGCGAGAACTGTGCACTGGCCTCGCCTGCCAAGGTCGAATTGTATTTGCGTAACTTCCTTCCGAACAGCTGCTCCTCGGGATCAAACAACAATGAGATCTCGTCACTCTCGGTGTAGGCGTACAAGACTTGAAATCCACAGTTCAGCAGGCCTTCGGCCGTGTTGACCATCAAATCCCGAAATCGTTCGTCAAATGGCGCTTCGAACGGATAAAGTTCCTTCGTCAATCGAGTGAAACTTCTGCCATCCAACCGAGCGACCATGTACACGCCCGGAGGCACGCAATAGTCAGTGGCGGTCTCGTAGACTCGCATTTTTTTATCGAGATCGTCAAACTTCATCGCGCCATTCCTCAACGTGAAAAGTTCCGTCCAACAGCCGCACATAGAACAATTTGTCGAATCCTTCATCCCGCCGCGGCAATTCCAACTTTTTCGATGTGGACAGGATCGCGGCCAAAGGGACACATTCCCGACTCCGTCGTCCCGCGTTCCGCTGCACGCACGCATCAATTTTCGACTCAAAGTAGTAGCCGTGGATCGAGTACCCGGCGGACTTGGCGGCATCGAAATACTTGACTCGTTCTGCTCGACCAGGGTTCGTGTTATCAACCACGAATCGTTGTCGAGTCATTAAGCAGACATCCAGAAAGCGCTGTTCGCGATCGCGCGTCCGAAACAAATCCAGGCTGATGTGGACGTGCGTGCCAAAAAATCTCTCTTTGTAGTAAGAGGATTTTCCGGAGCCCTGCAGACCAATAAAGAGGATGGCTTCCATCTTGAGAACCAAAGAAAAATCGAAGGGTCGACGCGTACGAAATCCCGTTTTCGCCCGCTCATGCTGTTAAGGTTGAATGGAATTCAACCCGGCGAAATCGGAAGTTTGTACACCCGACCCCAATAATTATCCCGAGTGCATTGAGGACCTGGATTTCGATTCACAAGAAACTATGGCGTCAGACGCTCAACCCACCAGTCGCGCACCTGAGAGCACCTTTCAAGTGGGGCCGATTCGTAGGAGAAGTTACGACACTTTTCGCCGATCCCCCCGCCGCCGGCTTTGCCCCAGTGGGTCCTCGGCCTATGCACTGCTTTTTTTCCAGAGAGTACTATTACTTCAAGTAGTGCAAAGGCCGTTGAACCACCCGACGAGCGGGGTGGCGGGGGGATTAGCGAATAGTCTCGAAGTCATTTCGCGGTCAACCGATCAATTCGCAATACGACGACACCTGAATCCGTTGTCAGGTTCGCATCTGGCCGGGGGGCGTTTATGGCTTTGTCGCGCCCTGGATTTCCTGATCGGATTTAGCCGCGCCGATTTTGATTGGAGGCGGTTCGGATTTTCCACCCAGAATCAATAGTGCGAAACTGGTAGCAATCAAATCGGATTCCGCTGCGGATGGAGCGAAACCGTCTGCTTTGGTCGACCATGCGCCATCTTGACGTTGTGCCTCAAGCAAGAGTTCGGTGACGACGAACTTCCAGTTCACGGAGCGGTGATATCGAGACGTCCCGGTCAAATTTCCCGCTCGTTCCAAGCTATGCAAACCATAGAACGGGAATGCGGTTTGAGGGAGTCTGTTAATCATGCTCTGGACATGTTCTGATGCCTTCTTGATCGCCGCTTCACGCAGTTTGGCTTCTGCATCATGCGGTAGCATCCGCTGGGCAGTCGCCAGCCCTCCGATACCCGCCAAGGTCATAGTTGGCGTTGCTGGCGCTCCCACAGAATATCCCCATTGGCCGTCGTTGAGTTGAGTCGACAGCCAATATTGACTGACACGTTCCCAGGTTCTGGGTTGGACGGCGAAACCAGCTTTTTGGGCCGCATGCAGTCCCAGGACCGCGAACCTGGAACACGATCCGTCGGCTCGTGCTCCACGAGTCCCCGTATAGCTCCAACCTCCCTTGGCCGGCCCGTCTAAGACTTGCGCGCCTTCGATCCAGGCGATATGCCGGCGAATCAATTCCGCATCGACTTTCGGCGAAGCGGCACAGAAAGCGATTGTCTGTAGTGCGACGGTATAGATGAATTTCAGGTCATTCTTTCGCAAGACAGGGAGTGCTTTTTGAATCGCAGGGTCGTCGGCGGGGACACCCGCTTGCAGCAAGGCGACGGTGGCCATCGCCGTTACGCTGCCTGACTGATTCTCTAAACCAGGCCACGATCCATCTGGCTGCTGCTGAGATTTCAGGAAGGCGACCCCTCGTTTCAGTGCCGCTTGAATGAAGACTTCGTCCTGCAGTTCTCTTGCTTTGTCGGCACTCTCCTGACTGGTAATTTTCAGGACGTCTCCCTCTAACACGAAGCCAAGCTGCAGCGGTGTTAAGAGTAACGAGAGCACAGATTTTGCCCGGACTCCCGAAATTTTGAGATTGCAGAGCACACTTCTGGACACTTTCGCGTCGTTGAGCGCCGCCAAATCAAACTGCAGTTTTAGTTTCCCAGTGCTCGCAAGTTTCATCAGGATTTCGTCGAGAGGTTTGTCTTCCGCATCGACCGGAAATTCAAATTCCAGGTGTCGCGACTCGGTTGGTTGCTCCGATCCAACCGCTGCAGGTTTTCGCGGCTTGCTTTCCGGAATTTCGTCACGCTTGTCAGGATTCTGAAGCTCAGGTTCTTGCTTTTGAGGCTGCAGTTTCACTTCAACGTCTGATCGTCCAAGCAGTACGGCCTTCGCCACACCAGATTCAAACCCGTCGGCGAAGACATCAAAGGTATAATGCCCCAATTCGAGTTTCTCAAACTTGAAATGGCCCTGTGCGTCGCTGCTGGTGACAGGCATGGCGCCTGGTGTTATGGTGTGACGGTCCAGATTGTCGGGATCATGATGTCGATAGCGAACCTTCAGTGTCGCATTGGCAATCGGTTTCCCGTTCGTACTCAGCACCTGCCCGCTGATAAAGTCCGAGAAGTTCAGGGTCACCGTCAGTGTCTGCGCTTCTCCTTCGGACAGGGCGATTTCTTGTTTTCGAATGGCTTTGCCAGGAGCTGTGATCTCAAGTCCGTACTGCCCTTTGACGAGATTCGGCAGGGCGAATAGACCGTTGGCATCTGTTTGGACGGTCTGCTTGCCTTTGAAATCGGGCAAGACCAGGTGCGAGCCATTCAAGCCGTTCATCAAATGCAACGCGAGCAATGCTTGAATTTGCACATTGGCGAGGGGTTGGTTTCTGCCATCGACGACTTTGCCCACAATACTCGCAGTCTTAGGCGCCTTGGAGACAGCGTCCAACCAGACAGACTGAATGTCCTTGTGAAATTCTCCAGAAATGTTCTCGCGCAACTTGATCAGCGGCGGATTTTTCGCTCCTGCTGCCGCAAGTAGACGCACCAGCTGTTCAGGAAGCTCGTACGCATTGGTGATGGGTTTAAGTTGACGCTGCTGGTCAACAAAGATTCCCGCCGGCAGACCTCGCACGCCAAAATGATTATACAGCGTGCCGTTGAGCGAATTGTCATAGTCGACTGCCACCGAATACGGGAGTTGGAACTCGTCTACGAGCGACTTCACAATTTCGGGGCGTTCGGGGAAATGCACGGCGATGATCTGCAGGCCGTGCGAAGCGTAAGTGTGATGCAATCGCTTCAACGCGGCGAGGACCTCCATTCCGCGTTCGTCCTGATGACTCCAGAAGACGACCAAAGTCACTTTTCCAGCCAGTTGGTTCCAGGTCAACGGCTTGGAATTCAACCAGACCAATTGAGTCTGTTTGACTTGAGTCGGATCCACGTCGGTCAATTCGATGCCGCCCAGTCCTGGGGCAACTTTGCCGCTTTCCTGGGTCAAGACCGACGAGTTGAGTAAATCGAGCCGGTCTAGCGGCATTTGCGGCCACTGGAATTTCTGTTGTAAGAGCGGCGCGAGTTCTTTCCACCAGACGTCGTTCTGGTAGGCAATGCCGTCTGCCAGATTGACTACGTCTGTTCCGAAGGGCGCCTGAACGGAGAATTCCTTCGGCTGAATCGGCTCGTCGGGCCCCTGCCGAAACTTCGTGACTTTGAAATCATGCTGCCAGGCGATTCCACGTTTGCTGCCTCCGCGCCAGGAAAAACTGGTCCGGTGAATCGTCTTGGGATACCAGACTTGCGGTTGCACTTCAACGAGGTCCGACAGCTTACATTCCCATGCCAGCCGATCATCACTGAAGCTCTGCAGTTGCAGCGCCAAATGTCCGCGTTGTGGACAAATGAATGCTGACCAGCGCCAGGACCCGCCATTGGAACCAGAATATTCGGCGCGATAACCATCCAGTCCTTCAAATTTCGCCGGGACAATTTTCGTTTCCGGTCGAGACAGGGTGTTCAGGACCGAATCCAGCCCCCCATTCGTGGGATTCCAGAACAGGTCTCGCGGTGTATATTGGCTGGAATGCCCCTTCGTGCTGCCGATGTTCAGACGCTGGCTCGAACGCTCCCAATAGAAATGCCGCTCACCATCAAACCCTGTCGACCATTGATCGGGATTGAGATTGGAAGTCCCGGATTGGGGCAACTGGCCGTCGTAGTCAATCCTCCAACGTTTGCCGTCACTGAGCCAATCGATGTTCCCCATAGTCTTCACGAGCTGATTCCCTGATTTTCCTGAGTAGATCCGGGAATCAGTCAGGTTTTCAAAGTCGATGTGCATTCTGCCGACCGAGAATTCGTTCGCTGCAGTTGTCATCGCGGAAATCAATTGCCTTGCAAGCTGTTCACGTTCCAATTTCGCTTGTGCGGATTCCGTCAACTTTTCTTCCGCGACGGTCTCGGTCTTGATTCGCAGGCTCGTGTCGTGGTCTGGTTGCAGTGACACGTTTTCAAAGGTCACCCAATGTCGATAGGGTCTGAGACGATATTCGAAACGGGCGATTCGCGCCAGCGGAATCGGGAAAACGAAATGCCGATTGCCGGTTGCTGTCGCGAGGTTGCGGGTGAATTTGTGCTCGCCTTCCTCGACATCAACGGCGATCAGCTTGAACTCAGCGCAGTCCTCAAGTTTCTCCAGTTCGCTTCCCTTCAAAACGAGTTCCGTGGTGTCTCCAGACGATTCGACTTTTACTGGCGTCACCTGGTTGTAGAGTTTTTGGAGCTCGGGTGTGAGATCTGGGGCGGCCAGTTTTTTGCCGCTCGGATCAACGGCCTGCCGGCGGCCGAAGTAGTCCGTTGTGATGCCGATGCGAATTGAGGTTATATCTGACTGAAAGGGTCCGGCGGCATGCCTTCCCGTCCACAGTTCGCGCTCAAACAAAGAACTTTTTGCGGAGGCGCTGGCATCGTACCGCGCGGTCACACTATGCTCCGGGGGCAATCCACGAATCTCAAGTTGAAACTCGCGGCACTTGAATCGTTCAGGTGAATCTGGCAAAACCGTGACGCCAGACTCGACATTGGGAAACTGGGCCAGTTTTGACCCGTCGGGCTTCCACCATTCACGGTCTTTCGAAGGATGGAAACCAATTCCCACTAATTCCACGCGGATGTTACCCGGCAGATCCGCGGCGTATTTCTCAAGCTTGGGCTGGGTTTCTGTTTCCGACTCCCCCTTCAGATCAGCATTGGCTTTCGATCCGAGATAAATACCAATACTTAAAGTGACGATCGTCGCGATGGTCATCAGACTGGCGCCCCACGAGGAGCGACGAGCGTCGGCGGCAGGGCAAATTAAGCGGCGGATTCGAGACAAAAGCGAACCGCCATCCGCCGCCATGGTCAACGTTGGACGTCCGCGTAATTCTTCCATCGTAGCGAGAGCTCGAGCGTAGGTGACAGTGTTTCCACAGGCCGCAACGGCGATGTCGTCGCAACAATGTTCCCGTTCAGCTCGAATGCGACGCGACAACCACCAGATTGCCGGGTGATAAAAGAGCAGTGTTTCAATGACTGTTTGAATCAGATTGACGATAAAATCGTTGCGGCGAATATGGGCCAGCTCGTGAGCCAAAAGGGCTTCGAGCTGGGCGGGCTCCAGGCCGGTCAGGACACTCGCAGGCAATAAGATCATGGGTTGCAGCCAGCCGATGACTGTGGGAACGGCGACTAATGCGGATTCAACAAGTTTGACAGGCCGAGTCACTCGCAACCGCGCCGCGAGACGCAGCAGCCGGTCCTGCCAGATCTGTGAGACGGGCGTGGTGGCAAGCCGTTTGATTTTTTGAATGGCGCGCCATCCCATCAGCAGCTGAACGGAAAGCAGCAGCACTCCGAAAAGCCATGCGGCCACGAGCCACGGGACCGCGTTTGAAGTCAAGATTCGCAATTGAGTCAGCCAGGAAAAATGTTCTTCGGAATCCGCTGTCTGGTCGGACATCGCCAATGACGCGACACTCGAGTTTCGAGCAGTCTCAGTGTGAATTGGCGGAGCGAAGGGTTCACGGGAGGTTGGATTCCCGGTAAACGGCGAAATGACTTCCGCCCTGCTCTGAATTGTTAAGTCCGTAGTATTCATGTCCGACTGCCCTGACACTTCACCTTCCGATGGAGTCTGAGGAATCTGCGACGGCACCGAAATTGCGACTGCATACCACGTTGTCACGGGGAGTAGTGCCATCACACCCAGTGCGCCACAAAGCACAAGATACCGCAAGTGCGACGCAACTCGACTCAGCGGAATCAACAGGAGCGCCAGCAATGCAGCGACGATGACTCCCTGCCACATGAAGTGCAGCAACGCCCAGCCGAGCGCGACAACAAGCGGGTGTTCCAGAACGTGGAATACGGTTAACATCAGACACCTCGTGAAGATATTGTCTGGTCAAAGCGTGGAATGGTTTTGTTGCCGCAGGAATTAAGAATGAGCGGCACAACACTCTGCCTACCGAACGGTCCTGCTAATAGATCGACGACTATTTCGCCTTTTGCTCCATTTCGTCGATCAATTTGCGGATCTCCGCCAGTTCGGCGCGAGACGCTTTTTTCGACGAAAGTGCCTGTAAGACGAGCTGCTGAGCCGAACCGCGAAATGCGCGCTCGAGCAAGTCCCCAACCAATTGCCGTTGAGTTTCTTCCGCGGCGGCGACGGCCTGATAGACATGCGTCCGCTGAGAATCGTCTCGAACAACCAGGCCCTTCTCAATCATGATCTGCAGCAATTTGAGTGCGGTGGTATAGCCCGTCCCGCGTTCCGCCTGAAGCGCGTCTGTCACATCCCGAACAGTACTGGGCCCGCGATCCCAGAGCACCCTCAATATCGCCAACTCAGCATCCGTTGGCTTGGGCAAGTCTCGTTTTCCCATTGTCATCGTCCCTCAAAACAAATCGAATTCAGTCCCCGCTTTCGACTATATACGAAGATGTTCGTAGTGTCAACGAAGATCTTCGTACTTGCTTAAGGATTGATGTATTCGACGGAGAAAAAGCTTTACCGAGTAGTTTTGCGTGACGGGACAAGGCCTGGACGTAGGCGAAGTATCCGGCGCGTTCATGCATTTCGCGTACATCTCGATTAACATTTGACCGGGTTCATTCCCATCGATCGATTTTGGGACTCAAGCCCCGTGGTTGCCTCGCCCTCCCGATCGATGAATCCGACGGACATTGATTTTCCGGTCCTATGCCTCGTGCTATTTCTTCGGACGGCGGGGCCTGAACGTTGAATCCTCCGTTTCCCACAGGTAGCGCAGCCCTTGCTTAAAGGCGTACCGCGCATCCATTCCGAGATGGGCCATCCATTCTGGCTTCCGTTCATTTCGAAAACACGCGGCGTGCGCGAGCGCATAACCGAACATAGGATAAGACATATATTCAGGTCTCCGGACATTTGTTCCGAGCCAGTGAGAAAACTGGCTCTGATATACCCGCGGGACATTAGCGAGAAAAATCCCTAATCCATGAAAGACGACCGTCAAATCTGTCAGCAATTCGTTATCGAAGATGTCCGGAAAGACTCGCCGCTCACCCAGGAGCCGCAAATGGGCCAATTCGTGGGCCATCGTTCCAATCAGAGACATTCGGTCACCCAATTGCGACTTTTCCAAGCGAATGATCGTTCTGCGGTTTTGCTCTTCGTACCATCCGGCGGCCATTGGGACTGCATGTCCATTCTCGTTCACCAATCCAAAATCGACAGGATTGCTAAATAACCGGAGTTCCACATGGTCGGGATTGGCGTCCATATAAGTACAGACGCGATCGAGAAGAACACGGACCGATTTTTCCGACTGATCATACTTGTCAGGAAAGAAATCTTCGTCTGGAAAAACGACAGCCCTTCGCGAAAATACGTCCCCACCGAACTCGCTGGCCAGCCAGGCAAGCCGTTCTTCAATCCAACTCTTCGTACAGCGATCAACGGGACAAACCGGGCGAAACCAGCCAAACATTTTTCGTCCGCCTTGAATGAGTACACCATTGAGAAAACAGACCTACCGCGACTAATATTGACACTTTTCGCCGAACCCCCATGCGTTTGCATTCAGCAGCATGGGATTTTTCATCAATTCAGTGACTTCTGCGGCGTGTGTGCGATTCGAATGAAATTTGAAATCTGAGATCTCAAACGAATTGACAACCAAGGGACTCGGAACGTTCCGATCAACAACAGGGGAGCAGCGAAAAGCGTGCTGACATTGTCGTAAACTCATGATTGCTTAGCAATGCAGGTATGGTTCATCGGTAGCCCTATCAATCACAAGCCGTCTGAACAGATGAAGCCTTAAGAATCAACACTGAATCGGTGAGACAAGAGTATGAAACATCCACACGCGATTTTTGCCGTCCTGTTGTTGCTGCTGATCGAGGGTTGCGATTTCGGGGCGGCACGCCGGACGGAAATTGGCAAAATCGAGCGTACCGAAAACCAAGTCAAGCGAGTCGCCGAGGAACTTGATCGACGCACGACGGACACGGGTGTGTATTTGCGGGTCAAAGTTGACGAGGTTCAGGAAAAAGATCCCTGGGGCACTCCCCTTGCGGTCAGTTATTCACAGGGCGGCTTTGCAGAAATGGTCGAGGTTCGTTCGGCAGGTCCAGATCGTGAGATGCAAACCAAGGATGATATCAACGCGCAGTGCATTGCAGCGAATTTCAAGGGCATTGGCGAAGGGATCAAGAAGAATGCTCGTCCGACAGCTTCAAATGTGGTTAAAGGAGTTGTCAAAGGCACCGTCGATGGTGTAAAGGAATCGATCAAAGAGGCACTGCCATTCAAGAAAAAGAAATCGATTGAGGCGAAACCCCTGGTCGAGGGCGAAACACCAATGCCGGCGAAGGCAGTACCATCTGACAACGATTCATGAAGCGATTTCATCAGTGCCTGCTGGTTGGCTCATTCATTCCGCTTTGCTGGTTAGGAATGCAGGTCGTCCACGAGTTGGGCCACATTGTTGCAGCAATTGCAACCGGTGGCAGGGTTGCCAAAGTCGTGCTGCATCCGCTGGCAATCTCACGCACGGACGTTGATCCCAATCCCGAGCCTTTGATTGTCGTCTGGGCCGGGCCGTTGATGGGTGTCTTGCTGCCCCTCCTCATCTGGGCGGCCAGTCATTTCGGCCGCGTTCCCGGCACCTTTCTGATTCGCTTCTTCGCGGGATTCTGCCTGATGGCCAATGGGGCCTATATCGGTGCCGGATCGCTCGACGGCATCGGAGATGCTGGCGACATGCAGCGGCATGGGACGCCGCTTTGGCTGCTCTGGCTCTTTGGAATCTGTACAGTACCCGCCGGATTTGGGTGCTGGAATGGCCTCGGACCGCACTTTGGATTTGGCAAATCGAAACACTGCGTTGACCGGCGCCTCGCTTACCTGTCATTTCTCTTGCTTGTTTTGAGTTTACTCCTGGCGAGTGCTTTCAGCCCGCGATCCTGACATCGATTTCGTGTGAGGCGGGCCCTTGTATCTGGGCTATTCCTGGGCCGGAGTGGGATTCCTGGCGACCGCCTGGCCGTTGGCTCCGAGTCCGAAAGCAGCTGGTTGGTTTCTATTCTCCAGTCAGCATGTCGGTATTGTTCAAATTGCTTTTTGTGACGGATCTGTTCGTGGCTTGAACGTCAACATGAACAATAATACCTACATTTACCTGTCGGGAATGCAGGACGGGACCGTGGTCGGGGATTACTGAAAGGCTTTGTCAATGGTACGTGTTCGATTGCTGTCACCAGTTCTGGGATTCGTTCTGACGCTGGCAATAATTTGTATGGGATGTCAAGATGGATCCGGCACATCGAAGCCGCAGAGCAAGCCGGCCGACAAGGTTGAGCCCATTCACAGCCCACCCAAGATGTCGCCACCGCCTCCATGATTTTTCACTGACATCCTGCGTTCTCAAGGGACATGATGCGAGACCGAAGTCGGGGAGCCTTGATCGGCCTGGCCATCGGTGATGCGTTGGGGGCTGCCGTGGAGTTTCGTAGTCCCGGCAGTTTCGAACCTGTCACAGGTTATCGAAATGGTGGTCCGCATTGCCTCGCTGCCGGCGAATGGACAGACGACACCAGTATGGCCCTGGCCCTTGCTGATAGCATCGCAAACACGGGTTGGAATCTGAATGACCAGGCCGATCGGTATGTCCAATGGTGGCAAACTGGAAAGTATTCCGTCAACGGGTCCTGTTTTGACATCGGCATCACGACTCGCGCGGCGTTAGGCAACTACGTCGTGCGGAAAAACGCACGTACTTCCGGAGACTCCTCGGAAAGAGCCAGTGGGAATGGTTCAATCATGCGACTGGCACCCGTGCCAATGCATTACACTCATCTCTATCCAGATCAGCTTGAGGAGCTTTCACGACTGGCAGAAGAATCGAGTCTTCCGACACATGCCAGCGAACAGTGCTTGTCGGCCTGCCGCTATCTGGCGGTGGTACTGGCCGCGTTGATTCAAGGTGAAGATCGGCAGGCCGTGCTTGCCGCTGACTGGGAACCTTTGCGGTTCATTCACGCCTTCAAACCGTTGCATCCCTTAATACTTGAGGTCGCCCAAGGCTCATTTCGCAAGAAGCAGCCACCTGCGATAGTCGGTTCGGGCTGGGTCGTTCAAAGTCTCGAAGCCTCACTGTGGGCCTTCCACAATTCCGACACGTTCGAGGCAGCCGTTCTCAAGGCCGTGAATCTCGGTAACGACGCCGACACCACGGGCGCGATCTGTGGCCAACTGGCCGGCGCATATTGGGGCGAGGATCAGATTCCCACCGCACTGCGGACGGGGCTGGCTCGCGTCGATCTCCTGGAAACAGCTTTGGCGGGTCTTCTGTCGTCCTGACGTCAAGCCGACGCAGTAGTCATTGTCGGCGCCAAGCTCCACGAAATCAGCGTTACGCATCTCAATCGACAGCTTGACATGTCGGAATATCCCGATACAATTGAGTATAAGGAGAACAACAATGGCGGCGAACACTAAAGCGATCAACCGTCCGCGACTCACTTCGCTGGAAGCTTTGGTCCAGGCGGCGGAATGTCTGAAGACCCTGGCGCACCCCCATCGACTGCGAATGGTGCAGATGCTTTTGCAGGGACGCTACACGGTTGGCGAACTGGCGGAAGCTTGCGGCATTCCCAGTCACATGGCATCTGAGCACCTGCGGCTTATGCAGCGCTGCGGCTTTCTGGCCAGTGAGAAAGACGGGCGGAAGGCCTATTACCAGATCGTGGAAACCCATCTGGCAAGCATCATGGCCTGCATTGAAGCTCGGTTTGGCGCTTCGGAAACATTGTGAAGCAAGTTCGTTCCGTCAAGTGTCTGATAGACTGATGCACCGTACGCCGGACAATCCGGAACGGCGTTTGCATCTCATGGACATAATCGAATCGCATTCCATAGATCGCAATATCGTGACATATTGCTGAAAACTCAAAATC
>JAQGHT010000084.1 GCA_028291565.1 Planctomycetaceae bacterium
CCCATACACTGATGCCCCAGGCAAACCCCCAAGATCGGTACCGTCGGAGCAAAACGCTTAATGACCGCCATTGAAATACCCGCTTCGAGCGGGCTGCAGGGGCCAGGCGAAATGATAATGCGTTCCGGCCGTTTGGCCGCAATTTCATCCAGAGTGACTTGATCGTTCCGAGCAACTTCAATCTGCAGGGTGCGATCGATTTCGCCAAAACGCTGGACGATGTTGTAAGTAAACGAGTCGTAGTTATCGATCAAAAAGACCATCAAAAATCGCTCTTCTGCGGAATTGTGATTAAAAACTCTGGCTTAGCATAAGTCGCGTTTCGAGGCATTGAGCCAATTTCACGATCAAATACATGGTCTCGAGTGACAAAAAGCGACCATTTGATTCGACTCAACTGACCCTCTGGTCGGACGACGTGATGATTTTCATCAAACTCAGCACGCAGTCTACAGAAAGTGCACGCCAATTGAGCACTGCGTTGATAAGCTGCTCGAATTCTGGCAACACACTGCATAACAGACACGCCTTGCCGGAATTTGGTTCAAAGCTGGCATCCCACTTTATCTGAGTGTTCTATTTTATCTACAGAACTCGCTTCTCGCGCTAATCGCTACAGTCGTGTGTTTCATTTTGCGTTTTCCGAGACAGCAAAATCGTCGCATCATCAAGATGAGTTGGACATTCTATCGATTTTTGTCCCGATCCTGAACTCCGTCGGGAATTCTTCTTTGCAATTCCGCCATCCCAACGCGTAAGACTTTTGGGATTCGATGGTATCCCATTGCGGAACAGGTTTTTCAATCAGTTCCTCCAAATCTGGCGTCGTCGGGCGCTCCAGTCGGGTGGACCGACTTCAGCAAATCTTCGGTGAAATTAGCAGCTGAGAAAATTGCTGTGGCGCGCCACCAGTTCGACAACACGTGACGCGAAGTCGAGTGCGCTGAAAATCAGGAGGGAAATTCGGACGAAATTGCGCGAACCTGGAAAGCACAATCAAGTCTCAATTTCAACGCAGCAGCTGCCGAATTGTGGAGAGTCGGCACACGGGTTGCGAATCACCTCGTGCATATCAACGCACAGTGATCAAGCAAGGTCCGTGAAAAGGTTGCGATTTATTAAACTGCAAAACAGTCAATTGAAACGACCGACCAGCCGAATTTGTTGGTAGTTCGAACACGATTCAGTTTTTCGAGATTGCGGTTTTCACGACTGCAAGATCGACCAAAGTGAGCAGAACTTAAGACGGGAGCCGAAACATGGAGATTATGGCCATCGTATTGTTGACCGTGGCAATGGCGGGAATCGGCTGGGCGGCAAATGACCGCGGTGATGTGCGTTCGGTAGGATCCGAATCAGCAAATCGCAGTGACGCATGATGCGTCACGGGATGCCAACAGTTTTGTAACACTGATTATTTCATATTTATTGTTCACAGATTGTTTTAGACGCCCGGCGACAACGCCGGGCTTTTTTGTTTTTTCAATTTCCCTGCAGTCCCGGCTTCAGCCGGCACGGACCACATCCACCCGAACGTTTTGAAGTTGCTCTGTCAGGGAGAATCGGATCTCCGTTGGGCTTGCCCCAATGGAAGCCAATCCACAATAAATGTGAGTTGGTAAAGATTACGAAGAACATCACGTTCTTAATTTGCAGGACAGCGCAACTTCAAAACTCGAGGCGGGACTCCAACGTGTTAATTCGCCAATCGACTGGGCTCTTTCACGTATAGCAATAAAATGGCGATGTCCGCGGGCGTAATGCCGCTGATCCGTAGAGCTTGCCCCAAGTTTCTGGGACGAATCCGCGTGAGTTTTTCTTTCGCTTCGGCCCGCATCTGCGGGACAGCTTGATAGGCAAAGTGCTCTGGAATTGTGACCCCTTGAACTTGTTCAAATTTCTCGATCGCAGCCGTCTGCCGCTTCAAATATCCTGCGTATTTTGTTTCCAGGCAGACCTGGTCCGCGGCTTCCGTAGAAAGGCCCAACGCCGCCGCTTGAGGCGACATCGCACAGACTTGGTCCCACGTCGCTTCGGGACGTCGCAAGATCTGCTCCAGGGGAATGCCTTGAACTCGCGTTGTATCCAGAATTGCATCCGCTCGTGCAATTTCGACCTCAAGCAGTTGAAGACGCTGCCAGCGCTCAGGGGTGACCAGTCCAATCGCGTTTCCCAATGGTGTCAGTCGGCGGTGTGCATTGTCGTGACGCAACAACATGCGATACTCGGCACGCGACGTAAACATTCGATACGGTTCATCGACCCCCTTGGTCACCAGGTCGTCAATCATGACCCCCAGATAAGCCTGGCTGCGTTCAAGAATTAACGGATCCTTTCCGGCCACTTTCAAGGCCGCATTACAACCCGCCATCAGTCCCTGCCCAGCGGCTTCTTCATACCCTGTCGTGCCATTGATTTGACCTGCGAAGTACAGCCCCGAAACAAGCTTCGTCTCCAGAGCCGGAGTCAACTGCGTCGGCGGCGCATAGTCATATTCGACCGCATATCCGTAGCGCATGACCTCCGCCCGCTCAAGACCTCGGATCGCGTGGATGAACTCTTCTTGCACGTCGCGGGGAAGGCTGGTCGAGATCCCGTTGCAATAGTATTCCCGGGTGTTCCTGCCTTCTGGTTCCAGAAAGATCTGATGTGATGGCTGATCGGCGAATCGTACGACTTTGTCCTCAATCGAAGGACAATAGCGGGGACCGCGTGAGGCGATCTGACCGCTGTACATCGGCGCGCGATGCAAATTCTTGCGTATCAGTTCGTGAACGACATCATTGGTCTTCGTCAGATGACACGGAACCTGAGGCTGCGTGATTCTGTCAGTCAGGAACGAAAACGGCTGCGGTTGCGCGTCACCGGGCTGCAATTCGACCGCACCAAAATCAATTGTGCGACCGTTCAACCGGCAGGGTGTTCCCGTCTTGAACCGAGCCAGTTCAAATCCCAAGCCACGCAGGCATTCCGAAAGAGAATTCGTCGTTCCTTCTCCGGCCCGGCCGCCCGCAGTTTGGGCTTCCCCCGTGTGCATGATGGCTTGCAGGAACGTTCCCGTTGTCACGACAACCGCTCGAGCCCGATAGAGTGCGGGGCCACGGACCCAAACTCCGGTCACCTGGCCGTCGACCACGTCAACACGTTCGACGATCTCTTGCCGTAGCGTCAGGTGCTCCTGATCCTCGATACGGCGTTTCATTTCGAATTGATAGGCCTTTTTGTCGGCCTGGGCGCGCGGCCCGTGCATTGCGGGGCCTTTGGTGCGATTGAGCATTCGAAATTGAATGCCGGTCGCGTCGATGACGCGCCCCATTTCTCCGCCCAGAGCATCGATTTCTCGAACGATCTGGCCCTTGGCAATGCCGCCGATCGCCGGATTACAGCTCATCGCCGCAACCGTATCACAGCTCATGGTCAACAGAGCCGTCTTGGCGCCCAAACGTGCGGACGCCAGCGCCGCTTCACAACCGGCATGCCCGGCTCCGATGACCACGACATCAAAATCGTAAGCAAATGGACTCATAGAATTTGACAATTGGCTTCTACAATTTTCTTCGAATTCGGACACGCGAGGTGATTAACAAATTATCAGCACCAGGTTCGCCCCATGGCAAACGTTGCAGGAAGCGGCTGGTGTTGAATTTGCAAGGATTCAACAAGAAACAGGCTCTTTTCGCCGATCCCCGGTGAAATTACCATTGTCGCTCGGGCAAAGGCTGGGTTTGCGGAGCGTTAATGACGGTCGGCTCCCGTTCATGAATTACGTCCAATCTGCGGTTGATCGGCGAAAAATGTCAAAAAAAACGCGGCAGGATCAACGTTTGACAGGACTAGCTGCAGAGTAGTCGAATTTCGCTGTGGGGGATACTGAAAACTCCTGATTGGCAAGCCGGTAAAAAACAATTCAAACCTTGTGTGGCTGATCAAATCTGCCTACCTGGCAGTCGTGCGTCGCATTGAATGGCGATGACGGCCACGGCATTCCGACCCGAGAGCAAGTTTTTGGAGTCCTATTGCTTTGAATCTGTGGACCTTGCGACCTTCCACCCCGCAGTGTTTTCCCTCCGAACTTACTCGGAATCTTTTGACCCGCGGACTCGCTGACCTATGCTTTCAGAAAGGGGCTGCCTGAAACGGACAACGGACGGAGCAGATTCTGGACCCCGCAACACAATGAGCTGAGCCAATCCGATGCCGGATCTATTGCAAGAAACATTCCTTAACGAGCAACAATTCGTTGATCTGGCCGCCTACGCGCAACCAGGATTTCAACGCTCGGAGTTGCCCAAACCAGCACCAGAACTCGAATCGGCATCGCAATTCAAATTCACGATTCCCCGGGAATCACGTCATTGGACGAAACGGCTGCGAGATCCTCTGGGAGACGCCCTTGCCCGAATCAATTCTGGCAACCGGTCCGATCTGTTTGTCGAAAGCGTCGCAGCCACAACGAAGGAATCGGGCGCGATACAATCCTCAGACCCGGTACCACTGTTCCAATCCGAGTTCCCTGAAACGCTGTCGATGTTCGCGCCTGCATCAAACACCGCAGTGCACTCCCCGATTCGGAATGGCCAGGAAAACCGGCGTAAATTCCCGCGTCGGCAAAGCGAATGCCGCGTGACAGTCGTTCGTCGGTCTGAAACAGTCGGTTTGACTCCGCAAAAAATTGACTGGTTGTTAGAGTCAGGCGCCACGCACGGCCGATTGCAAAACCTCAGCCAGCTCGGCATTTGCCTGCTTCTGACACACGAACTGCCGGCTGAGACGGAAGTCCTGCTGCGAATTGCGAACGAAAAACTGGGGCGGTATGTGGACGTCACAGCGCACGTGGTACGCTCTCAGCTGACACAATCGGGCACGTTTAGTATCCATTGCCGGTCGTTGCGAGATTTCACGCGGGATGAACTCCAAGACCTTGGTCAAATGCTGTAGCACGGCCATTACAGTGGAACTTGCCCCTCCTCATAGCTGAAGTCGTAAGACTTCGGGCGAGCGTCTTGAATCATCCAAATTCTCACGAATTTAACTACAGATTCAGTATCGCCTTGCATCCTCGTGGATGAAGTCGTGAGATTTCGGACGAACGTCCTGAATCGCCCAACGTCTTGCGAAATTCACCACAGGATCAATTAAGGATCGGCGCATCAATAACTGTCGGAAGTTGCCTACGGCCTTTCAGGTCATCGACGGGCAAGAGTGCCCATCCTAC
>JAQGHT010000802.1 GCA_028291565.1 Planctomycetaceae bacterium
GTCATGCGTCCACCTTCAAAACTGTCTGCGGACTTGCCGTCAAACAACACGACGGCACCTTCGGGTGGCTTGGCGCCGGCGGTTGGGCTTTCGCGGTTCACCTTATCAATATTGCCAACACCATTACCGGTCGCATCAAACAGAGTGAGCGTATTGTCGCCCTTCAGGATTGCTTTTCCGGCGACATTCGAGAACTCCACAAATCCATTCTTCAACTCGCCGTCGACTTCAAATTTTTCAAGCTTACGCCACCCGTCACCGGGTAGCCCACCCATATAGCCCACAGCGCGAAACTTGCCTTCACCGAGAGCAATAATCTGCACGCCGACTTTATTTTTCTCGTCACCCACGGAACCTGAATACTCGCCTTGAAAAACGTAGTCAGAATCAACTTTGGCTGGGTCATCATAGACGCCGGCTTTCGGTTCATCGGCCGCGATGGCGAAGAGCGCCAGGCAGGCGGACGTCAGAAACAGCCAGTTTTTTCCGGTCGACTTCAACATTAAGACGCTCCTTGCAGAAAATCATGATGAACTTGAATTGATCAATCGAGGACTCGCCCCGGCGAGCGTCCCGGCGTAAGCCGGATGGTTCCTCACGTACTTCAATCAATGTCGGTTACCAGTGGGTTAACACCCACCGCTCGCCTGAAAGGCCGCTTGATTCACTTCCAATCGACAGCGACCTTCATGACCGCTTTGAACAAGTCACCGGTTCCACCGAGAGGCGCGTGTACATCCTGCGGAAAGAACACAGCAAATGTCCCGGGTGGCACCGTCAGCCAGGTTTCTGCTGCATCTTGATAGAACACGACATCCTTTTGATCATTGAAGGCGCCGACTGGTTGCGAACACAGATCCAGAGGACGCCAGGCCATTTCGTCCGTGCCGCCCAGAGTCAATTGAATATCAATGTATCGCTGGTGCGATTCAAACTTCGCCCCCTCGTGACCTCTGCCAGGTTCGCGATTGATGACGACAAACATCCGTTCCCCGTCAACCTGATGCTTGCCGGCAGAGAACGTGGAAAAATCTGTGGTCCGCAAAAATTGAAACGCCGCCGCGAAGCCTGGATGACAGGCGACATATCGATCGGCAGCGGATAATCGATCCAAAATCATAGTTGTTCTCTTAGAGGCTGACCAAGAACCGACATTGGTTGTAGGCGATGTCTCTCCGAGACTCGCAGTCGAAGAGCTTTTCAATAGCCGTTCAGGCAAACTCTTCCACGTACCGGTTGTTTGGCTGCTTCTTAGCGTTCGCCGCTGGCCAATTCTCGCAGTACCTTGTGCAGAATCCCACCGTGCCGGTAGTACTCGACTTCCACCGGCGTATCAATCCGGCACTTCGTCTGGAATTTCACAACCGTTCCATCCGACTTAGTCGCTACGACGGAGACTTCCTGTAACGGCTTCACGTCGTCATGAATGGCGATGTCAAATGTTTCAGTCCCGTCCAGGCCCAGACTTTCTCGCGAGGCTCCCGGCAAGTATTCGAGAGGTAGAACGCCCATACCGACCAGGTTCGAACGATGAATTCGTTCGAACGATAAGGCGATGACGGCTCGAATCCCGAGCAAGTATGTGCCCTTGGCGGCCCAGTCACGGGATGAACCCGTTCCGTACTCCTGGCCTGCGAGCACAACGAGCGGTGTTCCGGTGGCCTTATATTTGACTGAGGCATCATAAATCGATAGCTGCTCGCCCGTTGGCAGGTATTTTGAGACACCCCCTTCGGTTCCTGGGCAGAGCAGATTCTTCAAGCGAATATTGGCGAACGTGCCGCGCGTCATCACACGATCATTCCCGCGCCGGCTGCCGTAACTGTTAAAATCAGCCGCGGGAACTCCCGACCCTTGCAAGAATAGTCCTGCTGGGGAACTCGCCTTGATTGCACCAGCTGGGCTGATGTGATCGGTCGTGACCGAATCGCCCACGGAGACCAGCACCCGAGCCCCTTTAATGGGCCGAATAGGCTGTGGCAGAACTGGCATGTCGACGAAGAACGGCGGCTCTTGCACGTAAGTACTGTGTTCGTCCCAGTGGAACAAGTCCCCTTCCGCTCCAGAAATACTTTGCCACTCTTCCGGTCCGACCGTCGCCTTGGCGTATTGCTGGACGAAGACTTCCGGTGACATCGACTTGCTGATCGTGTCCGCGATTTCCTTCTGAGTCGGCCAGAGATCTTTCAAATAGACATCTTTGCCGTTTTGATCTTTTCCCAGCGGTTCAGTCGCCAGGTCGCAGTCCACCGTCCCTGCAATGGCATAGGCCACCACCAGCGGCGGACTGGCAAGATAGTTGGCTTTGACTTGTGGATTGATACGGCCTTCGAAGTTGCGGTTTCCGGACAATACTGCCGCCGCCACCAGGTCACCCTGAGCCACAGCGTCCGACACGTTCTGCGGCAACGGTCCGCTGTTCCCAATACAGGTCGTGCATCCATAACCGACCGTGTTAAATCCCAAAGCGTCAAGCGACTTATCCAACCCCGATTTCTCAAGGTATTCCGTCACAACGCGACTGCCAGGAGCCAGACTGGTTTTAACCCAGGGCTTACGCGTCAAACCGCGAGCTACCGCTTTTTGGGCAACTAAACCAGCGGCAATCATGACCGATGGATTGCTGGTGTTGGTGCAACTGGTAATGGCTGCAATGACTACAGCTCCGTCCGAAATCTCGCCACCATTGTCTTGAACTTTGACGACTGGACTGGCGGTTTGCCGTGCGAATCCGTCTTTCAAATCTTTGTGCCATTGGGTCCGCATGTCCTTCAACAGGACGCGGTCTTGCGGCCGTTTGGGACCTGCCATCGACGGGACAATCGAAGACAGATCGAGTTCCAACGAGCTACTGAAAACGGGTTCGGGCGAGGCCGATGTGCGGAACAGTCCCTGTTCTTTGTAGTACCGTTCGACCAGATCAACTTCGTCCGCAGTGCGCCCGGTTTGCCGAAGGTAATTCAGGGTCTCGGAATCGACCGGGAAGAAGCCCATGGTCGCCCCATATTCGGGCGCCA
Source organism: Planctomycetaceae bacterium (assembly GCA_028291565.1). GTDB lineage: Bacteria > Planctomycetota > Planctomycetia > Planctomycetales > Planctomycetaceae > JAKFVC01. Next base: position 3,018 of record JAQGHT010000802.1, read on the forward strand.
TATTGGCGATTGTCGCTCGATCGGCCAAAGTCATGCTGTCCAGACCCGGACCGAAGAATTCGACAAATTTCCCAACGACCTTATGCTTGCGGAGCATCTGTGTGACGGTCAGCACGAGATCAGTCGCGGTCGTTCCTTCCGGCAGGACGCCAGTCAATTTGAAGCCGACGACTTCCGGTGTCAGCATGTAAATTGGCTGACCGAGCATCACGGCTTCGGCCTCGATTCCACCGACGCCCCAACCCACCACACCCAATCCATTGATCATGGTCGTATGGCTGTCAGTTCCGACGAGACTATCCGGGAAGGCCACTCCCTTCTCAGTTAACACGACCTTTGCGAGGTACTCCAAATTGACCTGGTGCACAATTCCGGTCGCCGGCGGGACGACGCGGAAATTATTGAAGGCCTGTTGTCCCCAACGCAGGAACTGGTAGCGTTCCATATTGCGTTCGAATTCCAATTCGACATTCCGCACCAGCGACAAGGCCGAGGCGAATTCGTCAACTTGCACCGAGTGATCAATCACCAGGTCGCATTGAACGAGCGGATTGATTTTCTTGGGATCGCCGCCCATGCGAACCATGGCGCTGCGGAGCGCCGCCAGATCGACGACAGCAGGAACGCCGGTGAAATCCTGCAATACGACGCGTCCGGGCTTGAACGGAACTTCAACCTGTAAAGGTGCCGTCGGGTTCCAGTTCGCCAGATTGGTGACGTCCGATTCGTTGACGATGAATCCGTCGACATGCCGCAGGCAGGCCTCCAGCAGGACTCGAATCGAATAGGGCAGTTTCTCGATGTGGCCGATGCCATCGTCGATCAACTTTTGTAAGCGATAGATCGTGACCTCGCCGCCCCGTGTTTTCAGCTTCGCCGCCGCACCGAATACTTGCCCCGCCGCCATGGATGCAACTCCTTGCAAATTCCTAAGTTCAGGCGGAAGATCTGCTCCGCCCATGATCGTTTCGCAATGTGTTTTACAGATATTCCCGGCAAATCCGGCCGAGGTTTTATATTGTTCGCGGGAATGAGTCTTTTCAAGACTCATTCCCGCGATCAAACGTCTCATTTTTAACCGTGCGCGGTATTAATTCCGAAGTTCGCCTGTGAGTCGCTTGTCATTGAACTCTGGATGCTATCAGCACTGCGATCCCTTGAGAAGCGTGAAGAATTACGAACTTCGCTCAGGTGACGGGTCTGGCAAAAGTTACGGCGCGTGAATCGAATGATTGTGCCCGGATCGATTCCCGTCTTGAGATCGCGCGGAGGCGGCTCCTCGAAAGTGGTCCTGGCCGCCTCCAGGCAGGACTGCAATGAACGCAAACTTTCGGTCAATGCACTGCAAATCACTATGGCTTGGAGTTTCTCAGGAAGGCGGCAATTTCGGGTTGGATTTTTTCCCAGTCTGCCGGGAAGTGATGTCGTCCTGGATGAGTCTTGCTCAAAAATCTCCAGCCTGCCGCCTGACACGCCTGCGACCAGATGCCGACCAGGGGGGCGTGCCGTTCCTGTGTCCCATGGATGAAAACGACGCTCGCGGGACGCTCCGAACGATTGAGCTTCGGTTCGATGAGCTGCGTGGAGAGTGATCCGCCGGGCGATAGACTGACAACACCGGCATAAAGGTTTGGATGGGCCGCAGTGAGTAGCATCGCGTGCAACGCGCCTTGCGAAAATCCAAGTAAAAACACCTTATCTTTGTCGACCAGTCCGTTAAATAGAGGAGACGTGACGATGGCCTGAAGATCCCGCTGCGTTGGATCGGTGGAATCCATGTCCCATTGAAAACGGCCATCGCTGGTCGGGACCGAGCCGGGAACGGCAACGGTTAAAAATCCTTGGCCCGCCCACTCGGCTGCCTGATCGAGGTAACTGAGATTCGAATCACCGTAGCCGTGCAGCAACAGCATCATCGGCCAACCAGTCTCCGGCTTAGTACCCTGCGGCCGAACGGCAACAGGCTGCCCGACCCGGCTTTTGCTCGATGCGAGATAGCGTTGACGGATACCCTGGAGAGCGGTGTTAAAATCTGGACGAGTCCGAATTTGCCCGAGCTCTTCGTCAGCCAGGGCCGACGGAAAATCGTCGAAACCAAGCTCCATCGCTTTGGTGAACTGCGGCAATGCCCGAGCCGGTTGATTCCACAATTCGTAGTTGCACGCCAACTGGTACGCTGGAAAAGCCCAAGTCGGATCGGCGGCTATCGATTCCTTGTATTTTGCTTCGGCATCCTCGAAACGCCCTCCAGCCTTCAGCCTGTCGGCCAGCGACATCAATTGCCGTGCTTTTGCTCGGGCCGCGGAAAGTGGTGGATCTTCCTTCAAATCAGCAAGCCAGATAACGGGTTTGGGGTCCAGACGCGGGATCGACAAATCGGCATTCGCACCCGTCGCACCAGGCACGCCCGGTTGAGATGTGATAGCCGGAGTATTCGGGACACTTTGCGGAATCGCAGGCGAAGCCGGTTTTTCCGCACATCCCGCAATGAGGACACAATAGGTGAACAGCGAGTAATAGCAGTATCGCGACATAGCGGCTCAGCTCAGCGGAAATTTCAGACGGAAATGAGATGGCAGAGCTTAGCTCTTGAAGGGAATAGAAGGCAAGTGCGAAGACTAATCATTCGATTTCGTTTCGAGATCCTCGACGGGGTTGTCGACATCTCGACGGTGGTCCGACTTGGCGAACGAGACCTCCAGTAGGTGCTGCCTGCCGGGCGGCACTTCGGCGCAGCCGACCATGAACGCCATCTCACTACCCCGCGCAAAGAGAGTAGAAAAGTAGTGAGTAGAACGAGTAGAGCAGGAGAAAGTGGAGGACGTCGAAGAAAAATCCTTCCGTCTACTCTCCACCTTCTCCTGCTCTACACTCTATTGCCCTTCGGGCAATCGGGATGACAGGATTCGAACCTGCGACTTCCTGGTCCCAAACCAGGCGCTCTAGCCAAGCTGAGCTACATCCCGTTGCAGGTTAGACCCGCGGCACGGAGTTTAGGTTCGCGGGGCGAAACCGTCAACCGTGATTGCTCGGTTCTGCAAAATGGGTCCGCAAAAGTTGCTGGACCGGGTTACGAAGCCTTCTTGAGCTTCGCCACGATCTTTTCGAACTCATCGTTCGAGCTGAAGTGGATGATGATCTTTCCCGCATCCTTCCCCGATTGCTTGATCTCGACACGAGCTCCCACCAATTCACGGACTCGGTCGACCAGCTGCTGCACGTGATTATTGACCGGGGTCTCGGCCTTCGCTCCGGGCTTTCCTGAGCCCTTCTTGAACGGCACAGTCTGCTGTTTCTCTTCCAGCTGAGCCCGGATCGTGGCCTCGGTGGTCCGGACCGACATGCTCTCGGACTGTATCCGCTGGCACATCGCGATCTGGTCTGCTTCCTCTTCAAGCGGCAACATTGCCCGGCCATGACCGGCCGAAATCTTGCCGGCTCGCAATGCCTCTTTCACGAAATTCGGCAGCTCCAGTAGTCGCAAAGAGTTCGCGATCGTCGAGCGATCCTTCCCCATTTTTTGCGCCAGCTCTTCGACCGAGCACCCAAATTGGTCCAGGTAGGTTTGAAAGGCCTGAGCCTTTTCCAGCTCGTTCAAGTCCTCGCGTTGCAGGTTCTCGATGATGGCGACTTCTGACACCACCTTGTCTTCGAGCTTCATAATCCGGCAGGGAACCTGCTTGAGTCCGGCGTCGCGAGATGCCAGCCAGCGACGTTCGCCAGCAATGATCTGATAACCTGCTGGAGTCTCTCGAACCAGGAGCGGCTGCAACACGCCGTGCGAGGCGATGCTTTCGGTCAACTCGTTGAGAGCCTGCAGATCAAAATCTTTGCGCGGTTGAAACGGGTTTCGATGCAGCGCGTTGATGTCGATGTGCAACATCTCGGACGAAGCGGGGATCGGTGCGGCTTCGGCACCGGGTTGCTCGGAAGCCTGACCCAACAACGAATTCAATCCACGACCGAGTCGGCGGCGTTGTCCAAACAGACCGTCGGTCGGATTCGAACCGTCGGGATTGGCTGTATCTGGTGAGGGATTAATAATCTGGTCTTCCATGGTTCTGCACCTGCTGAAGGAGGAGAGACTGAATGTGAGGAGGGATTGAAGGGATCTGGAGTATCGCGGGATGGGATCGTGCGGAGCGCATTCAAGATCGTGAAGGGAGCGGGATTGTATCAAAGCCTCGAAGTTGATCAAGATCGATTGTGCGCGGAGCGGAAGAAGTCGAGGCTGAGTCCAAGAGCGAGTTTTGAATTTGATATTCAGAAACGTGCGATTGCGGATTGGCCAGTTGAGTGGTTCGAGGAGGACTGTCTCAGACACTGGTTTCGCAGAATCCGCCGCCCCGTTGGCACTTGAAGATCATCCCGCATTTCAAGGTGGTGCGACACTCCGTATCGCATCTAGCGAGCCAGAAGCGCAGCGACTGGTGAGGTGTCTTTCGAACGACACGCCTTGAAATATATGGCCCCGGAATTCGGTCAAAGTAATGATCCGTGAAATCTCGCGGAGAGCTCCTCGCCAGTCGCCGCGCTCCTGACTCGCCTTTCACGACACGGAGTGTCGTGCCACAATAACGGTTCATTTCGAGGGTGATTTCTGTAGCCAATCTCACCAGAGATTGGGACGGTTCACTCCGCTTCTGAACCGAGGCTCAAGGATTGGCAACCTTGGCTAGGGCGAAATCAGCGGCTGAAAATCCCTCACGATGTCGGTCGGATGAGCCGTCCTGAGATTGATTCCTGAAGCCAATCACAATCGTGGGAAACCGGCGCAATCAAAACCAAACCACCCTGGCGACCAATTCCCATCGCATCAGAAAACATTGCGTTGATCAGCGGCGGATTGGGACAAACCTGAAGGGAGAGTGGCACACGTCATGGACCACTCGAATCGGTTTGGCCAATTTGCGTTGTTGGCTCTTCGCCCCCCGAGCCCGCTTTGATCCAGACTTCGCGGACCGGTTCGACGGCAGGACCGGTTTTTTCCGTTCCACGTGAAACCAATGCGACGACGTTAAGCGTCGAATCCAACCCTCAGCCGTCCGGAATTGGACGGAGCGGAAGCCATCCGACTCATGGTGGGGACTCGAATAAAAGTGCCGCAACAAAGAACCGTCCAAGACATCTGTTGGCTAGAACGTTTGCCGTCCAGGCCCATTCTTTAACGCTGTCTTGATTCGCCGGCATCCTGACGTTTGCCCTCACGAAGGATCAGACTCCCGCAAAATCAGATTTGGCTGCAGGCCGGATTAAGCCGCCGATTCGGTTGCGGAGTTCGGCCGCTGCCGAGAATACTCTCGCTCCGGCTCAAGAGAACCACGAGAGTATTCCGCTTCGACATTCCGAGTCGTTCGATCGAATCCGGACTCCGGCTCGCGATCAATATGGAACCAGCCCCTTAGAGGAGTGACGATCCGGTTTCACGTGGAACCGGATGCGGTTTCAAGCGATGTACCGGAACGGCGGACGCGAATCCGGTCGGCGGGCTGATCTCGCTTAATTGTGGTACGGTCACGACAAACCAATCATTGGAAGTCAGCCCCTGTCGAGCTGGGCGCGAGCCGCAAGCCTCACCTGAAGCGACGCTGGATTCTCCTTATTCGTGCCCCGACGATGACACCTCGCCAGTCGCTGCGCTTCGGGCTCGCCGAGTGCGACACGGAGTGTCGCACCACATTGGGGAAGGTCGCCGAGAACTCGCACCGTTTCACGTGAAACGAGTTGGAAGTTCTGGCAAGCCGGGGAAGATGCTGAACGCGATCCATATCACCCTGGATTGGGAACGGAGATCAGCCGCGGGACATTGGTCCTCCGTCGTCTTGACCACTCCGTTGCGGTTTCACGTGGAACGCGCGAGATCCCGCCCAAGGGTCTGCGGGTGAAGTCAGAGTGGCTCGCAATGAATCACAGAACCGGCGGGGTGAGATCCACAGATCGCAAAGCTGTCTGGAAGCAGCCTACCGCGGATGCGGCGGAGTCCGTTCCACGTGGAACGGCGAAGCCAAATTATGGACCGTCCCGCCGCATCGCGTCTCGTCAATCGACCGTGACTTCGAACAATTCAACCGTCGCGGCTTCCACGGGATCGCGACCGATCTTGGCGGGCTTCGAATCGGCCTGGTCAAGACTGACGAGCGGACTGAGATGCCACGGCCAACGACCAATCGGCTTCAGGCGTTGCTGAAGGTTTACGAACTGCTCTTGAAACAACGGATCCTGTTTCGCGTGAATTCCAATCGCAAGGTAGACTCGGTTC
>JAQGHT010000809.1 GCA_028291565.1 Planctomycetaceae bacterium
GCCCGCTGGGAGGCAACCAGGTATTCGCGGATTCAGCCCGTAAAACTCCATCCTGAAACAGCATGGTTCCCAGCGCCAAGCCGGTAAATCCCATGCCGACATCAGCCAGAAAGGCCCGGCGTGATGGGACTTGCATCGCCCTGTTTGAGAATGGATCAAAGGAGAAACTCATCTTCCGCGCTCCCTATCATCGTCCGCACAAGCAAGCAGACTTATGGCACTTTTTCGATTCCCGTCACTTGGATGATCCCGCCGCCCCCTGCAAGGGAACGTGGCGGTAGCCCAAAATGATCCATTCTTTGACATCGCCGGTCACCCAATTCACCGATTATATCGACGAAACGCATCAATCAATAGTGATATCTTTGTGGAAGGAATCACCGGTTGAGTCCAATCAATACGCTCACCAAAAAAGCAACCAACAGGATCTTGGCGAGAATCGTCGAACAAAGTACATTTCGGCCTGGGCGGGCCAACAGCCGAGATCTCGGGGAAAGCCCCTGATCCAGGGAGGAATCGGCGACAGCTTCCTATCACTGAGCATGAAAACGGATGTTTATGACCGAAATCTATATGAACGAAATCTGGCTGTTCGGCTATGACTTTTTCACCGGACTGTGGGTGACTTGGCCCGTGCTGTGCTTCCTGGTGTTCATCAAAGGGGCCTTGGGAATCGTAGTGGGGCGAATCGAAAAATGGTCTACATTTGATTCGATCTATTTCTCGCTCATCACTGGTATGACAGTAGGTTACGGCGATTTTTCGCCTTCGCACCGGATCAGCAAGATCTGCTCAGTCCTGATCACCCTGGTCGGATTGGTCTTTTCCGGAATCATTGTCGCCGCGTCAGTCGAAGCCATGCGACGGGCGATGCTGCAGATGAATGTGGCCGTGACAATGTGAGAGCCGTGCCACGGCCTACCAGTCCAACCCCAAATCCAAGGCTGGAGCGGAATGCGTCAAAGCACCGATGCTGATGCGTTCCACGCCAGTTGCGGCGATTTCCGCAACATTTCCGAGGTTAATCCCGCCTGAGGCTTCAAGTTGCACACCAGGAGCGGCGGCATTCCTGATCTTCACCGCTTCACTCAGCAACGCGGGGCCCATGTTGTCGAGCAAGACAATATCGGGTCCCGCCGTCAGGACATCTCGCAGTTGATCGAGTGAATCGACCTCGACTTCCACGACGGTTCCCGCCGCGACTTTGGCACGCGCCGCGACAATTGCCTGAGCCATCGTATTTCCTGGATCCGCCGCTTTCCAGGCTGCCAGATGATTATCTTTGATCAGCACGGCATCAAACAATCCCATGCGATGGTTTCGACCACCACCTGCGCGAACGGCGTATTTCGCGAGAATTCGCCAGCCGGGCAAAGTCTTCCGGGTATCAAAAATCCCAGCTTGCGTTCCAGCCACTGCTGCGACAAATTTCGCAGTCAGCGATGCAATGCCGCTCAAATGCGTCATGAAATTGAGCGCAGCGCGCTCGCCGGCCAACAGAATCGTGACCTTTCCCGTCACTTCTGCGATGACACTTCCGGGTGCAACGGGGCTGCCATCTGCAATCAGTCGCCGCACCTGAACCGTGGGATCGAGGAGTTGCCACACGGTTTCCGCCAAGGGTAAGCCAGCCACGACACCCACCTGACGTGACACAATTTTGACGGTGCCCATCTGAGTCGGCGGCAGAAATGCCTGAGTGGTGATATCGCCCTCGCGGCCCAGATCCTCGCGCAATGAAACTGTGAGCAGCGGTTTAGCGGCAAACCGTTCCACATCGGTGAACTCAATTGACATCTTATCGTCGTGCTTTCAAGTTAGAATGAACACTGTAGAACGAGTAGGTCTGAACCCACCGCTCGCCGGGCACTTTACACTGTTCGCGGCCACGAATGAGTGTTTTTTAATATTGATCCCCGCGATCAAACGTCTCATTTTTAACCGTGCGCGGTAGCAGGTTCCAGGCTATAAGATCTCTCGTATCGCCGTTCCATGCACATTTGTTAAACGCCGCTGAATTCCATTGTGATAAAACGTCAGCCGAGTGTGATCGATCCCTAATAAATGCAAAACGGTCGCGTGCAAATCATACCAGGACGTAGGCTTCTCGACGGCTTTCCAACCGATCTCGTCTGTCGCACCGTGAACATATCCGTGCTTCAACCCCGCGCCCGCCATCCAGACAGTAAAGCCGTATTGGCTGTGATCGCGGCCCTTGCCAAGCACACCGGCATCAGATTGCGAGAACGGGGTCCGACCAAATTCTGTTGTGAACAGTACCAGCGTGTCATCGAGCATTCCGCGACCTTTCAAATCTCGAATCAACCCGCAAAGTGGCTGGTCGATTCGCAATGCTTCTCGCGAGTGATTCTCCTGGACATCTTCGTGCCCGTCCCAGTTGATCCGTGGCGAGCCAAACGCACCCCCCGAAAACAGCTGCACGAAACGCACTCCTTTTTCCAGCAATCGCCGTGCGAGTAGACAGCCGCGCCCAAAGTCCGCCGTTTCGGGCCGCCCCAATCCATAAGCATTCTGGGTCTCTTGAGTCTCGCGATTCAGGTCGGCGACATCCGGGACGGCCAGTTGCATCCGGGCTGCCATCTCATAACTCTTCATCCTCGCGACGAGCGGATCATTGTGCCCGCGCGAATCCAGGTGAAGTTGATTCAGCGTCGCCAACAATTGCCGAGTCGCAACCTCCGTTTCAGGACGGATACTCTTCGCGGGAAACAGGTCCTCAATGGGTGTTCCTTTGCCACGAATCACAACCCCTTGATGTCGCGCAGGGAGAAATCCGTTGCTCCAATTGATCGATCCCCCCGCCGGAACTCCGCGCGTGTCGGGAATCACCACGAATGCAGGCAATTCATCGGTCTCGGCTCCCATGCCATACGAAAGCCAGGAGCCCATGACCGGGAAACCATTCAAGCGAAATCCGGTATTTGCCTGAAATGTCGCTGGCGTGTGATTGGACGTCTCGGCAACCATGGATTTGACGAACGTCAGATCATCAGCGACCTCAGCGAGTTTCGGGAACAAATCCGAGATCCATTGACCGCTTTGGCCACGTTGCTTGAAGTCGTACATCGGCTTGCACAGCAATCCGACTTTGCCGAAGAACACATCCGGCCGCTCCGGACTGTTCAGCGGCATACCGTGCTGCCTGATCAATTCCGGCTTGTAATCAAACGCATCAACCTGACTGACCCCACCACAGGCATAAATATGAATGACGCGTTTGGCCTTAGCGGGAAAGTGAGGGGGCGGATCATGTGCTTCGCCAGGGACCGGAGCTGCCCGAAGTTGCCCATCGCGCAACAGCAAAGCAGCCAGTGCAACTGAACCCAATCCTTGAGAGGACCAGGAAAGGAAATCGCGCCGCGTCGGTTCGAGCATTTAAGAATTCCTGAGCTGCACAGATTTGGGGGACTCACAATTGGGGATGGATGACACCCTAATTTACCGGAATCCCCAACTCTTTCATCAGAAGCTGCATGTCCTCCCAAACATCCTTTTTTGCGGCCGGGTTCCGCAGCAAGTAGGACGGGTGATAAGTACACAACACCCGGGCCCGTTTGTATTGAAACCAGCGTTTCCGCAGCTTGCCGATCGACTCAGTCGAGGCCAGCAGGTTTTGAGCCGCGCACGATCCCCAACAGACGATGAACTCGGGATTGATAATCCGCAGTTGGCCGTCGAGGTACTCGCGGCAATTGCTAGCTTCAGTGGCTTCTGGAAGTCGATTCCCTGGTGGTCGGCAACGCAAGATATTGCAGATGTAGATCTCTTCGCGTGTCAGCTTCATGGCCTCGATGATCTTATTCAACAATTGGCCTGCCTTGCCCACAAATGGTTCGCCCTGGGCATCTTCGTCCGCTCCTGGAGCTTCGCCAATAAATACAATTCGAGCTTCGGGATTTCCGACTCCAAAAACGGTTTGAGTCCGCGTTGTCGCCAGTTCCTCACAACGTGTGCATTTTGCCACTCGATCACTCAGCACCTTCAATTCGATCACTCGTTCGCCAAATGTGAGCGACTTACCTGAGTCGATTGTCGTTGTTTCTGGTGTCGTCGATTTGGGCGACGCTGAAGGCACCGAAGTCTTGGACGTCGCGGCGGGCTTCCTGGCCATTTCTACGTTCGATTCCAAATGAGGTTGAGTGGCTTGCTGTTCCGAATCCGATCGAGACTGTTGAACGATCGGATTCGGCTCTACCAAGGCCGGAACCGAAACTGCGGTTAGATGGGTAATTCCTGCCGCATTCCAACTCTCCAAAGTCTGCAAAATGAGCCGCCGCACGTCGATGTCAGCGTTAGCATTTTCCAGCGGTTCAGACATGAGATCACGGATTTCCAGAACGCAACAACGAGAGATCAGAATCAACACATTCCGATCATAAATGACATGCCTGAAGAAATATCAGAAACGACCTGCAGGCTCAACGCTGGAGACTTTCGTCACATCAGACTCTGTCGTGGCATAAGCCTCTGGCTTGTGCGCAACAAGTCAAAAGGAATGGTGAATTCGTCGCGTCAGCCCCATCCGTCGTACTTGTTTCATTCACTTCATCGTTGGCAGGGGCGTGTGAATTCACTTGGAACTCAACGCTAGCAGAAATGTAGTCTTGACGCACAAGCCAGAGGCTTATGCTACGGCGTCAATTTTCCGATCATTTCCGTCGGCCGAGCTTCGCGAAAGGGCTTGCCCGCCTTGTAGCAGTCCAAACGTGCCTTTGATCCCGTTTCGAATTCGGCATCCCCCGGTTGAAGCTTTTGCTGCAGTTGCGAGGCTCGATTCTGCCAATGAATGGCAGACGCGAAATCACCGACCTCGGCGGAGGCCTCACCGAGCGTGCTGAGATGATGCGGACTGTTCCAATCCGCAAGTTCACATGCCAAACGAGCGTCAGCCAATGCCAACTTGCCGTTGCGATAGGACTTGTCTGGACAGGTGGCTCGAATCCAGCCGCGGTTGTTATACGCGGTCGCATTCCGTGAATCACTGCGTATCGCATGATCGAAATCGGACAGCGCCAAACCATATAAACCCAATTTGACCCACACCAGTCCGCGATTCAAATAGGTTGTCGAATTATTGCTCTTGTGCTGCAATCGCAGCGCTTCCGTGTAATCGGCCAGAGCCTTGATGTTCTGACCTTTCTTGTACCAGAGGTGTGCCCTTTCCTGGTAAGCCAGCGGTTCATCGGGATTCAGAATTATCGCCATAGTAAAATCCGAAAGCGCCCGGTCTTCAACTCCCTTGGATTTCCAGCAGGCCCCCCGGGCCACAAATGCAGATGCGTTCAGTGGAGAAGCCTTCAACACCGCATTGAAATCGGCAATCGCCAGGTCATTAGTTCCCTGATGACTGTAAGCCAGACCGCGGTTGAACAAGCAGGATGTCGACGTTGGATCGAGTCGCAAGGACGCATTATAGTCCTGGATCGCTTGCCAGTAGGCACGTTTCCGTTGCCACAGATTTCCCCGCCGGTTGTAAAACACAGCATGTGGCTGCGATTCCAAAGCCTGCGAGACAATCCCAATGGCCTGGTCCAGATTTCCGGTGTCTTCCCAAGCAAGGCTGAGCATAAACGCCGTGTAGAGATCCTTTGGATTTTTGACGAATTGCGGAGTGAAAACTGGGATCGCCTCCGAAGCCGTCAAGATGTCCTGGCGCAGTACCTGGCCTTCCTGTTTCGACTTGTTGACCCAGATCGTGACGAAGTCTTCCGCCTGCTGCCTGACGACTACCGGAAACGAAAGTCCAGCACCCGTGGCGATCGTCTCAGTTCCGCGCTTGACGAGAATGGACGGGCTTCGTGGGTAGACATTTTTGCCTACGAGTGACTTGTCGTTCGCCCGGACAATTTCCGCGGCCCAAGCCATTGTCAGCGCGGCCGCCAGCAACGTCAAACACCAAGTTGATTTTTGATTGCGCCGCTGCATGATCTATGCTGCGCTCTTGAATAAGTCTAAATTGCTACATCGAAAACGAAGCAGTAATCGGGAAGTTTTTCAATAATCTTCCGCCACCGGGCTTGTCCCAGTACACCTATGGCCTTTTCACTACGTGTTCAATCAGCCGAGAAGCTTTAGGCCTCGGTTCATTCGAACTAGGAGGCTGCCAAAGTATCGATACGTCGAAGTGCTTGCCACGACGGCCAATGCAAAGCACTTCGACGACGAGTCACGAGGTGACCCGCCGACAAGTTTTTGGGCAGGTTTTTACACGGGTTCGTCCGTTGGTGGTGGGGCAAACCCCCTGCGCAACGTATTCTCGGTGACATTGACAGGAATCAGGAATTGTAACAAATAATCGGGGCCGCCCGCTTTGCTGCCGATGCCTGACATCTTAAAGCCGCCGAACGGTTGCCGTTCCACCAGGGCTCCAGTGATACCTCGGTTGAGATACAAATTACCGACAACCAACTCCTGCCGGGCGCGTTTCAAATTGGCAGGACTGCGACTGTAAACGCCACCCGTAAGAGCATAATCCGTGCCGTTGGCAATGCTCAAGGCCTCAGAAAAATCTTTCGCTTTGATCACACACAATACCGGTCCGAAGATTTCTTCTTGAGCAATCCGTGAATTCGGAGGCACGTCCGCAAAAATGTGGGGGCCGATAAAATAGCCGGTTTCCGCTTTTGTCCCTACGTCACACGCCAATGCCAAGCGAGCTTCCTGCTGGCCCAGTTCAATATAGCTGTGAATGCGATTGAAGGCTTCTTCATCGATCACGGGACCAACACTGGTTCCTGGATCGATTGCCGGACCGATCTTCAAACTGGTTGTCGCAGCAATCAGCCGATTTAGGAACTCGTCATAAACAGAACTTAATACGACGGCTCGTGAGCAAGCCGAACACTTCTGGCCGGAGTAACCAAACGCGCTTTGCATCACGCCCATAACGGCTTCATCAAGATCCGCGTCATCGTCGACAATGATGGCATTTTTGCCGCCCATCTCTGCCACGACACGCTTGACTGACTTTTGACGATCGTCGGTGACTGCGGCGAGTTGATTGATGGCCAGTCCCACAGTCCGTGAGCCCGTGAATGTCACGACATCAACATCTGGACTGCCGATGAGTTCCGGACCAATTTCTTCTCCGACCCCGGGGAGATAGTTCACGACGCCATTTGGAAAACCAATTTCGGTGAAAATCTCCATCAATTTCGCGGCAATCACTGGAGATTGCTCGGCCGGCTTCATAACGACGGTATTGCCGGTCGCCAGAGCGGCGGCAGTCATTCCGGTCAGAATCGCGAGCGGGAAATTCCAGGGGGCAATGATCACTGCCACGCCGCGTGGTCGGTAGCTGAGCGTATTTTCCTCGCCCGGCAGATCGACTTGTCGAGGCACGGACAGGCGTCGCATTTCGCCAGCATAATACAGGCAGAAATCAATGGCTTCAGCGACATCGCCATCAGCTTCCGCCCACGGTTTACCGCATTCATAGACCATCCACGCAGCCAGTGTAAATTTGCGGCGACGCATTTCCGCTGCGGCGAGTTCGAGATACTCGGCTCGATATTGAACTTCCATCTGCGACCAGGCAGGAAAGGCTGCTCGCGCGGCCGCTACAGCAAGCACGGCTTCTTCGGGTGTCGCCGATGCCGCATGCCCGACGATCTGACTCTTTTGCGAAGGATTTCTGGATGACAGGCGAGCCTTGGTATCGACTGGCCGCCCGTTGATCACTAACGAATAATCCCGGCCCAGCAACTTAAAGATATGATTCAACTCACGCTGCATCGCGTCGCGGTTGGCGGCTTTGCTGAAGTCGGTGGCCGGTTCGTTCTGGAACCTCGGTGCCTCGACAGGAGGTGCGGGATGCGTTTTTTTCGCGACTTCTGTGGGTTTCATCAGTAGATCCTCCACGGCGACGTGCTCGGCGAAGCTGGCGCGCAGAAATGACTCGTTCGAAGTGTTTTCCAGCAATCGCCGGACGAAATACGCCATGCCTGGGATCAATTCGCCAAACGGCGTGTAAATCCGCACGCGATAACCCAACTCGGCAAACAACTGGGCCTGTTCGGTCCCCATGCCATACAGCATCTGGATCTCGAACTCATTTTTCGGAACGTGGAAATGGTCGGCCCAGGCCAGACCATGAGCCAGACTCCGTAAATTGTGGCTGGCCAGAGCAGGGCGGAGCCAGCGGTGATGCTCCATCAGGAATCGCGTTTGACGCTCGTAATTCTCGTCAGATTCCCATTTTTGCTGATACACGGGAACCGGCCAACCCCGCGACTTGGCTGCAACTGTTTCGAAGTCCCAATACGCCCCCTTGACCAGCCGAATCCAAACCGGAGTTCCCCGTTTCTCGGCCCAGTCCCGCAATCGATACAAGTCCTGTTCGGCTTCCGGGAGATAGGCCTGGATCACGACGCCAATGTCTGCGAAATCGCGGAATTCATCCTCCATCAAGATCTGCTGAAAAATCTCCAGCGTTAGATCTTTGTAGGCGTAATGTTCCATGTCGATATGCAGACAAGTCTCATGCTGCCGAGCGGCACGGATAATTGGTCGCAGCCGATCCTTCACCGCCTCGGCAGTGCCGGCGGGATCGATCGGCCGGAATTGGCTGAACAAAGCAGACAGCTTCAACGATGTATTAACTCGAGGAATTGTTCCATGCAGATCGCGATCCAGACGCGGGTTGTCCTGCCAGACGTGGACTTTCGGAGCCAGACCAGCGATCAGATCGAGATACGCTTGTTGATAGCGTTCGGCTTCGGGCTCACTGATCACGGCTTCGCCGAGCAGATCCAGTGTGAAAGCGAGGCCTTCTTTGCGGAGCCTGGTGACAGTTTGAAATACTTCGTCAACGTTTGATCCGGCGATAAATCGACGCGCCATGCGCTCTGCATTTCGTCGCGCGTTAAAGGCGATGGCGCGGCCGAGAATCGTGTTGGGCTGGCTCAAATCCAGACCGAAGCGAGCCGCCCAGGGAAGATGCTGGCGAACGTCTTCGAAGTATTCATGCAGGTGTTGCGTCACCGAAGTGCTGGTCCGCAGCATCGGTAACACATCAACGAATCGAAACATCTGCACTTTGACCGACTCATCGGCCATGGCCCACGACAGAATGCGGTCGTCCCACCAGCGCCTTTCAAAGACGGACGCTTTGCGGCGGTGCAAGTTCGACCACAGATTTCGGCCGATTTCCAGTGTGGCGGCCTCCACGACCGCGGCGGGATCGGCATGTGACATACGGGGAATCCTACGGTGTCTCCAAGGGTGAGGGGGGAACCTTACCACAATTCTAACAGAATCGCGAGGGGACGACACCCACGTCGCATCAGCCTCCGGCTTGTGCGTCCCTCTTTCAGGTCAACGCTCGCTGGACTGACAAAGCGGCATGCAATGGGACTTATGGGACAGACAGGACTGATCGGAATGAAATCGAGCGGGCAGGACTTCGAAGGAACTCGGCCGCAGCGACTATCAAACGAATGCCGCGCCCCTTATTTCAAGCTCGCTTTCCCACGTCGGGCTGACACCGCAGGACGATGTCCCGTTTGCTTCCCGTAAAACACTTCCAGACTCCGGGAAAATTCTTGCTCGCGCTGAATCGGATCGACGATCGAGAAATCCCGATGTAGATCCGCCACTTTCCAGACCTCTCCCGACGGTCGCAGATACATCTTTTGCTGCTCGTTTAATCGCAAGGGACGCGCCCCAACGCGACCAAAGACTGCTAGTTGATTTCCCGATTCATCCACGGCTCGGTCTCGATCAACCCCTTTGGAAATCGACAATGCGTGGCCATGATGCGGTAGTTTGAAAGTCGCGACCAGTTGCGGAGTCGGCCGGGGTGTGAAACCATCATTGCCTGGCGTTTCGGGCGACGTCAGCTGAACCACCCGCAAGCCATTTTCGCCGTCCGCCAGATAAGCGAACTCGCTGACGTAGGTAATTCCCAGTTTGACGTCGTGGAGATCATTGATGCAGCCATCCGCGTCAAACACCTGATCGATCCTGGGTTGCTCGGGATTTTTCACGTCCAGGATGACCAGGCCTTGCCTACCCGCAGCCACATAGGCGTACGTTCGAGCGACATAGATATTGTGAGCGTCAGCAAGTTCAATCCCGGTAATCACACGCGGATGCGCCAGATCGGTCGTGTCAAGAATTTGCACGCCACGTTCGTCGCAGACAAAACCGTAACGAAACTGAACTTGAACTGCGTGCGGATGATGCAGGTGTTCGTTTTCTCCGAGCACGGCGGTCACCTGTGGATGCACCGGATCATCCAGACTAATCACAACTAATCCAGCATCGCAACAGATATAGGCATAAGTCCCGACAATCGTGATCGCCGACGCGCCCGTGAGCAAGCCATTGGGATTGTAGGTCAGGGAACGTTCCAGGAAATTATTCGTGGGATCGCCATCGAGCAGTGATGCCGCGCCAACCAGGATCAGTCCTTCACATTTGTCGGCAATATAGAGATAAGCATAGAGAGCATGCACGGACTGCTCTTTATTCTCAGGATGCTGCTTGCGAGTTGGATCCGGAGCAATCGTCGTCGGTGCCGCGACGGCGGCTGCATATTTCGTACGGACGTAAAATCTTTGTCCAATCGGTGAAACTGGGGCCGTCACGATCCGCTCAGAGAAACCCTTGTGATCAATAAACGCCACATCGAATACCCGCAAGCCTCCCGCGCCACACGCCGCATAGAGAAACTCACCGCGCAATTGACTATTCAGAATTTCCACTTTCATCCGCGGGTTCAGCAACCTGTCACTGACGTCGGATCCTGGATGCTCATGTTCGTGCTCCAGCTCGCTGTGATTCTGAACGTGCTTTGCATAGTGATCGGGAAACGCCAGGTGGTGCAGGTGACTGCCGAAGACCGCCTGGGGTTCGTCCCGCTCTGTCACTTCGACCGCATGCAGGCCGTGTTCGCCAGCCGCGACCCAGCAATAGCGACCGATGAAGTTCAAATAATTCGTGCCCTGCATCAACAACTGCGCCATGATCGCATTGTTGTCGTTGTTCTCGGCCAGGTGGCAATCCACGCAAGTTTTGGTTTCTCCTTTGCCACGAACGGTATGTGGGACATTCGTACTGAACGCGATGCCGCTCATCCCATCACCGGAAATCGTCTGTTGCTGGACATAAATTGATTCCCGATTGGCATTGTAAGAACCGACATGCACAGCACAGGAAGAACGGGCGGGGCCGATACGATTCCCAGTCACGTCTCCGTCCCGACCCAGCATATAGACATCGTCGCGCAATGTTTGAAAGTTATAGGAGACGTAGTTTCGCGTGACATCGCCTTCATTGTGCAGATCGGGCATCTTTTTATTGGCCTTCTGCGGCAGATGGCATCCATAACAACTCGGATTCCAAGCGGAATGACAGGCGATACAACTCATATTGTCATTCGCGTGAGCACATCCCTGACTGCTCGACGGAACTCCGCCCCAGATCATCCGCTTCGACTCCGCACTTTCGAACCGTACGGTCTTGGACAGCGCGGACAACGCATTGTAGTTGGGATGTGACGGGTCGATCGTGTCAGCAACCTGCTTGATTTCCCAACTCATATTGGGCTCGACCATCGAATTCTGCCTGACCCGGCCGTTACCGATCGATTCAAATCGTCGCTTTCCAAAGGGCGTCCGCATTCCAGCCAGATTGCGGCCGCTTTTCGCTGGCGGAGCACGTTCGGTCGCGGCCGGTCCTGAAGTCCTCAGATTGGCACGGTTCGTGGTCGTCCCGTGGCAATCGATACACTGAATCTCAATCGCGGCCCGGACTTCACCGTACAGCTTCGTATTGCCATGCACGTCTTGAATGAAATGGCAATCGACGCAGTGCATTCCCTTCTCCAGATGAATGTCCATCAAATGGACCGGGGTCTGCATCTGACACTGCTCAAAGTGCTTTTTCGCCTGTTCGAGACTTTGCAGTTCACCGGTGTCGGTCGTTATGGCTCCGCTTGCATTGGTGCGAAAGAGTTTTTGATGCTGGAGCGGCAATTTCATGGACGCTTGCAGTTTGGCATTGGTCACATTTTCTATGACGTCGCCAAAGTGATCCAACAAATGGCCTTCGCGGTCCTTCTTATAGACGGCCCGAAAGACCCAGCCGTGACCGTGAAAATCGGCGAACTGCGTGTGTCGCAGACTGGGATTGAGATCGGTGATGTTATTTAAGAATTCCGGATCCGACCAGTTTCCCCGTGCCGCGGCCTCTTCAGGATTGGACATCTGCGACTGGACCAGCTGTTCTGAGCTGGGATGCCTGGCCTTTGCGGGATACATCAGTTCGCCGTCTGTTTCATTGTCCCACCACATATACCCCAGATAACTGTTCATCACATTCGTGCCTGGATGAACGTGACAGATAATGCATTGACTGGTCGGAATCGCACGCGTGAATTTGTGTTCGACGGGATGCCCCGATTCATCCTTGGGAATCATGGGGTCAACCGTCTTGACGAATCCATCGACTTCCGGCGCAGCCTGGCCCAGATTGCCGTATTTTGCATATGGGCCCGAGTGAATCTCACTGCGATCAATCGCATACACCATGTGTCAGCCCGAGCAACCACTGGAAAGAAAAACACCAGGATGATAATTCTTGAC
>JAQGHT010000831.1 GCA_028291565.1 Planctomycetaceae bacterium
CAGATTCAGAACCCGAATGACGCGTTTCGATTGGGAATGTTTCTCTTAGAAGCGGTTGTCCTCTCGGCGCTCATGGAATCACTGCATGCCTCCCTCAGACTAGTGGAATCAGGTGCACTAGAGGCCATTCTCAAAGAGCAGGTTCTTCGCCGAGGAGAAGAGCGTTTTCACCATCTCGTACAGAGCGTTGAAGATTATGCCATCATCATTCTCGATCCGAACGGAATCATCACCAGTTGGAATGCTGGCGCCGAACGCATCAAGGGCTATCAAGCACATGAAATTATCGGACAGCACTTCTCGCGTTTTTATCGGCCCGAAGACATTGATGGCGAAAGATTTGATCGATTGCTGGAAGCGGCTGCGCGAGGGGTACCCTTCCAGGAAAAAGGGCAGCGCCTGCGGAAAGATGGATCTCTTTTCTTGGCAGAGGTCGTGATCAGAGCCATTAGAGACGAGGATGGAAATCTTGAAGGGTTTTCGAAGGTGACTCGCGACATTACAGAGCGCGATCGGCTGGATGAGGAGTTGCGGAGATCGTATGAGCAGTCGGCCCAGGCAATAGAAGAGCGAAAGATCTTGGAAACACAATTTCACCAAGCGCAGAAGATGGATGCGATTGGACAGTTGGCTGGTGGCGTAGCTCATGACTTCAATAATCTACTTACGATTATTTCGGGGTACAGCGAAGTCATGCTCGAAGAACTGAAGCCGAACAATCCAATGCGAGAATTCGTTCAAATTATTTGCGATGCTGGCGAACGGGCCGCATCGCTCACGCGCCAACTACTGGCATTCAGCCGCAAATCCGTCTTGGAGCCAAAGGTACTGGATCTGAATGAGGTCGTCCGCGAAACGGAAAAACTGCTGCGACGGTTGATTGGCGAGGACATTTCGCTTACTGCCGTTCTCGATCCGAGTACCAGCAAGGTGCAAATGGATCCAGGCCAGTTGGGTCAACTTCTGATTAATCTGGCAGTGAATGCTCGTGACGCCATGCCTAAAGGCGGGAAATTGACGGTAGAAACCCGTAATGTAGAGCTGGATCGGGAATACTCTCGCTTGCGCCCCGACGTTCAACCTGGTCCTTACGTTTTACTTTCCATGACTGACAATGGATTTGGCATGTCTCCTGCGGTGAGGGTTCGGATATTCGAGCCATTTTATACTACCAAGGGAATCGGTAAGGGCACCGGATTGGGGCTGGCAGTTGTTCTCGGGGTTGTGAAACAAAGTGGTGGACACGTCGAGGTTTACAGCGAACCTGAAATTGGAACAACTTTTAAGATCTACCTTCCTGCCGTGAATGATGCCTTGTCGATCGAAAACATCATGTGTCCCGCGACAGACGGTCGCGGCAGCGAGGCGATTTTGCTCGTTGAGGATGAACAACAAGTACGCGAGCTAGCAACTTTCATATTGAGGTCTCATGGTTATCAGGTTCTGATCGCCGAGAATGGCGTCGAAGCAATGAAATTACTTGAAAACCATCTCAGCGCGATTGATTTGCTAGTCACCGACGTAGTGATGCCAGGAATGGGCGGTCCGGAATTGGCCGCAGCAATGAAACCGCATTATCCGCAGACAAAAGTGCTTTACTGCAGCGGCTACACAGACGATGCCGTCGTGCGTCATGGCCTTCTTCTGGACAATGTCTCATTCTTGCAGAAACCGTACACACCGATCACGCTGATTGCAAAAGTCCGGCAGGTGTTGGATTCTCAAACCGACGAAGCAATAGGACAGTCAGATGCCTTCACGACTCTGTTTCAACACAACTGAGCAGTCACATCAACGCTTCGATCACTCCCCCATCGCCCCCCCCTTTCGGTATGCAGCCAGCAATATTGATCGAGGAATTTGGCGGGGCCTTCCTGGACTGATTTCCTGGCATCGTGATGCAATTGTGAAGAATTGAAAAGCCCCCTTCGAGAAAAGAGGGCGAGTAGCCGTCACGTTGTTCTGCGCGTGAAAAGGTGTGTGTTTCTGTCGCACCGACGAGGATAGAAGGCGTGGCGAATGCTCCCTTCGTAATGTTGCTGAAGGGCTTCTTTCACTTCAACATCCTCAACCCCGAAGGAACGGTGTCTCGAAGCGGGAATGGACGGCTATGTGACCAAGCCAATTTTGGTGAAAACGCTATTGCAGGCGATCCGACTGGCAATCGGCAGCAAAGAATCACTGATTGCAACCTAAACTGAGAGCCGGCGTTAAGCTCGGCCACGCATGACACATTCTCAATTGTCCAAAAACGGACTCGGCTCTACGACTTGTCAGAGTCCCCGATTCTCGGCATGCTGTTCACAGTTGCTGATGACGATCAAGATTTCGAAAGCTGTGGTGGCGGTTCTCACGCGGCGTCGTGACTTGAGCCTTCAAATCTGCAAAGCCGCCAGTTTTTCGCTTGACAGGAACTAGAGCAGGCGGATAGAGATCACTCTGCCGGTTGTGCGTGCGACTTGGCAATATCGCCCACCGAAGTCATTGGCTTTTGTGGGCATTTTCATTCACTGCCGCTTGCCATTGGTTCTATTCCAACTTCCGACCACGAAGCAGATGACGGCGGACATTTCGCACCGTTGAAGGATCACAGTTTGGCTATTTGCTCGTCAACACGCACTCGAAGCGTCGCTATCATCTTGGCTATTTCAGAAACAACCTCACCGATACTGCCATACAGTTCGATTAGGCCGTCGAGATCGCTCTGGATAACTGGCGACTTCAGGCGTCCCATTAAGGGCAGCCCAACGATCGCAGTCATTTCAGCAGTTGTACTTTCAAGGTTCTGCGCATTCGCAAGCAACTTCTCAAGCCTGGTAATCTCTGAATCTACCTCGATGGATTTGCATTTAAGCAGATCCCGATTGGCTTTGGCCAATTCAATTTCGAGCCCTAAAACGTCTTTAAAGGATTTGTCAGTCAGAAGAATTATCCAAACGGAGAGCCGTGGGCTCGGTAAAAGCGCTGATACCAAGAAGTGAGTACACCAGATTATCTCGAAGGATAATCTGAACGCAAGACTACAATTCGTCGAATAGGGGTGAATCAGCCTCCATTGGTTGTAACCCATGAAAGTGCGGCCATTCTTTGCCATTAATTTTCCTATTGTTTGCCCTTTGGAATTGAGGACACTTCGCAAACCGACGTAAAGTTCCGACAATTCAAATTAATCCGTCAGCCGACAAGGTGGACCACACTGGAAATCTCATCTACCCGTCAGGATTGTAAATCCTTCCGTGCAATGTTCATCCGGGAGTCCCATTCCAGCGGCTTGCCGACTACGTTTGGCGATATCTCGAATGAATCGGCAATGAACAGTCTTGAGCCGGCCAGAATCCAAATTTGAGAGATTTTTAAGACACTTTTCGCCAATCCCCCGTGTTGTTGTAATATTGACATGATCAGATTTAGAGTGCTGTGGTCTTGGATTTTGCGTGACTTGGTGGCTTGGTTGGCGGAGTTAAATCGGGTGCGATTTCAGCGAACCGCTGGTTCCACCAGAAATTGAGTTTCAGAACCA
>JAQGHT010000876.1 GCA_028291565.1 Planctomycetaceae bacterium
TAGGCGTGCTGCATAATGGAGATGGCTTTTTCGAGCCGATCCGTCCGCTTGTAGCACCAAGCCATGGCCAACAGTAGCGACAGATGGTCTGAATCTTCGCCGTACGCAATGTCAAATGCGTCGAGCGCCGCTTCGTGCTCACCCATCTGGCGGTAAACCATGCCTCGCAAATAGTGCGACGCAAATTGAGCACGTTCAGGATCCAGGATGGCATCCAATGATTCCAGAGCGTGTTGCGGCATGTTGAGCATCAAATAGCCCTCGGCCGCATTCAGTAACTTATCTCGCAGGACTCGCAGATTCTTGACCATGGCACGGAACCTTATGGCTCGACCAGTCCCTGGACGGTTTGTGGGTCGGTAATTGTCAGTGTGGGCGGGCAATAAAAGGTGGCTGCAACGCAACCAACTTCACTACTGTCTGAATGGCAGGCAATCTTGGCAACGTGAGGTTTCTTCGGGGACGTCCTTCGCAACTCTCGTTTGCGGCTCATTGATGAGACTCCGACTGAGTTGCGTTCTTAACATCTCTTTCAGAATTCGTCTACTTCAATTTACGTCAACTCGCCCCTGAAACCCTGAATCATTTTGAGAACTCTGTCGCAGTCTGCGACAGAAAGTTCCCGGCTTCACAAGGACTGAGCTGTTGTCAGTTGGCCCACACTGGCAGCACCTAAACTGCAATTCATGGGCCAGCCTAAATAAAAATCGATTGTTCGAAAAGCTCAATGTTACGACGCAAATTGCGACTCGAAAGTTCGCTTACATTTCGCACATTTATTCTCAAGAAACTGAACTGACTGTTCGCATATAGCTCAATTCAAGTCGACTGCATCTTAATTTCAATCCGATAAAATGTGTCGCCAAAAGGATACACCAGTGACGCGAAAATTGCTCGTGCTAACAATGATTGTCGAACGTATTACATAGCTTGCATGTGTCCGACGTTCAGCGAGTGTGATCGCCTGCCAAAACGGCCGACACATTTGACACAGTGTCATAACTACGTAGACCATTTTGTCACAGTCCACTTTCTGCACCGGCTGTATGCCGCGAACTCTCCTTGTCCGTCGTCCCCCCAAGCTCTATGATGCCAAATTGGTAGGTCAGGTGCTTAACCCGTCTCTGCTAGGACACGGGTTGGTTCAAACCTGTCCCAATCGTGGCATTGTGAAAACGCCGAATTTTTTGAATCTTTGATATCTCGGACGTGATGGTCATGGGCTGGTTCGACGCAATCAAACGTGGGATCGCAAAAACGGCGCAGATCCTGCGCACGGATGTGCGTGATCTTTTCAGAGCAGGCGAGATTCTCGACGAAGACAAGCTCATACAATTCCACAAACGCTTGATTGCCACAGATATGGGCGTTAAGGCGTCGGATGCGTTGGTCGCTGAGTTGCGAACCAAGCATTTGGGACGGACCGTCGTTCTGGTCGAGCTGTGGAAGACAATCAGTGACAAACTCGAATCGTTGCTGAAAGGTGATGACTCGAGCACCTGGGATCCAAACCAACCGCTGTCACCTCTGAAATTCGCCGCGACTGGCCCGACTGTCATCCTGATCGCTGGGGTGAATGGCGTCGGAAAGACCACTTCGATCGCCAAACTGACCAATCTGCTCAAGAAGGCAGGCAAGAAGGTCGTTTTGGCCGCTGGCGATACATTTCGCGCTGCAGCCGTCGAACAATTGACCATGTGGAGTCAGCGGATCGGAGTTGAGATTGTCACCAAGCCATCCCAATCGGATCCGGCTGCTGTTGCTTTCGCCGGCTGTGTGAGAGCAAAAGAAGTCAACGCGGACGTCTTGATTGTCGATACGGCTGGTCGACTGCACACAGAATCGAATCTGATGAATCAGCTGACCAAGGTTCGTCGCGTCATCAATGGGCAAATCCCCGACGCACCGCACGAAGTTCTATTGGTTCTGGATGCAGTCACCGGACAAAACGGCATTGCTCAAGCCCAGAAATTCACCGAAGCCGTCGCTTGCACCGGAATTATCCTGGCCAAACTGGATGGCACGGCCCGCGGCGGAGTCGTGGTCGCGATTCGCCAGCAAATGTCGCTGCCGGTTAAGTATATCGGCGTTGGCGAACAGATCGACGACTTACAAGTCTTCAATCCACAAGGATTTGTGTCGGCTCTGCTGGAAGGCAACGACATCTGATTGAGTTCCACAATCAGCCACAGTCCGAATTCACTGTTTACCCATTGATACAAAACGAATTCCAATCCTTTTCCACTGAATCAACTGCAACACTGGATGCAATCGGTTTTGCAGCATCCCGCAGGAACTGATGCCCTTTCAACAGGGCCGCAACAGATCTCCGGGATCATCGATGCCTCCTCGAAGCAATCCAGCGAAGAGCGCTTGCAGGTCTACTGTAATGCCTATTTTGCCCGGTTGCTCGATTGTCTGCGTGAAGAATTCGGAACATTGACCCGGTTCCTGGGTCAAGAAGTGTTCGACGAACTGGCAGTGACCTATTTGAATCAATATCCGTCACGCAGTTACACACTCAGTCAACTGGGAGCTGACTTTCCTCGCTTCCTGGCCGAGTCCCGGGACAAGTTCAGTGATCCCGAAGAGACCGATTCGAACGGATCTCCAGCCTGGGTTCAGTTCTTGATCGACGTGGCGACACTGGAACGAGTTCAGTCCGAAGTGTTCGATGGACCGGGCACCGAGGGTTTGCGGCTGATCTCGCCCGAAGATTTGAAACGGATCTCGCCCGATAATTGGTCTCACACTCGTCTGGAACCAGCTCCGTGTTTGAGGCTGCTGGCTCTGGAATATTCGGCGCAGGACTATATCAAAGCAAGCCGTCTCGATCCTGAGGCTCCGCTTCCCGATCCTCAACCCACCTGGCTCGCGATCACTCGTCGGCAGTATGTACTGCGTCGGATTCCATTGGAAAAGCAGGAATTTCAGGTCCTGCGGCATCTGTTGGATGGTGCGACTCTGGGACAAGCTTTAGAAGTCCTGGACGTGCAAACCGAGAATCTGGAGCATCTCGTTCATGATATTGAACGCTGGTTTCAATCCTGGACGCTCGAAGGTTTTTTCATCTCGGTGAGCAGCGATTTCGTTTCGGGCTCGTATTGATATGTAATTCATCCCGTTGTCCCCGCCTCTCGTTGTTTCTTTGTCTTGCCGGAAACCGCCACTCTGGCTACAACACCGTCGCGAACAAGGACAGTTTCGCTTACGGAGGAATTTCGAGGTCTTTTTCAGGCTCCGCCCGCCCGGTAAAACCTCATGTCCTGGCTGCCCGCGAACAGAAATTGCAAGGATGCTAAACCGTTTACGCCGTTGGCTTTGTCCCGATCTGGCAATCGACCTGGGAACCGCGAACACACTCGTTGCGATTCATGGACGGGGGATTGTCATCAATGAGCCCAGTGTCGTGGCCCTGCAGAAGGGAACGCGAAAGGTTCTCGGTCGTGGCACGGCCATCGGTAAGCTCGCCAAGCAAATGCTGGGAAAAACTCCGGACACCATTTCCGCAGTTCGTCCCATTAAAGACGGCGTCATCACCGACTTCGAACTGTGCGAAGCGATGCTGCGGTATTTCATTCAGAAGGCGATCCGCAGCAGCCACGGTTTTCGGCCCCGCGTCATCATCGCGGTGCCGGGGGGCATCACCCCGGTGGAGAAACGCGCCGTCTTCAACAGTGCCGAACGCGCTGGCGCGGGACAGGTGTTTCTGATCGAAGAACCCAAAGCCGCCGGGATCGGGGCCGGATTGCCGATCGCCGAACCGCTCGCCAGTATGGTCTGCGATATTGGCGGCGGAACGACAGATGTCGCCATTCTCAGCCTGACGGAAATTGTCGCTGGTAAATCGATCCGCGTCGCGGGCGATGAGTTGGACGAGGCGATCGTCGAATACATGAAACAGCAATTCTCATTGCGGATCGGCACGCAACAGGCCGAGCAGCTGAAGATTGAATTGGGCAGTGCGTATCCGCTGGAGCAGGAACTGACGAGTGAAGTCCGGGGCCTCGACACAATCAGCGGAATTCCCCGAAAATCCCTGATTACCAGCGAAGAAATCCGCGAAGCACTGCGTGAGCCCGTGATCCTGATTTTGAATTGCATCAAGAACGTGATCGAACAATGCGATCCCGAGCTTGTCGCAGACTTAGTGGACAATGGTTTGGTTTTGACCGGTGGCGGTGCCTTATTGCGCGGGCTCGATCTGTTCCTGAGCGAACAGTTGGGGATTCCCGTACGAGTCACCGATGACCCGCTGACAACCGTCGCTCGAGGGACCGCAATCTGTCTTGAACATTTGCACGAATGGCGAGACAGTTTGGAGACGGGGGATGCCTAGGCCATGCATCGAACAACTTCTTTCACCTGGCAAATCACCGCCCTGGCACTGATTACGCTCGGCTTGGGTCTGATGCTGTTGCCGGATGACCTTTCCGGCCCGATCCGGCGAGCAGCTCGCGATTTCTCGCGTCCGGGTCAGGCTGTCACGACTTACTGTTCGGAATTGTGCCACGCTGGCTGGGACACCCTCCAAGCCTGGCAGGCGCGTCGGACTGAAGTCATTCAACTGACAGGAGAATTGGATCGGGCACGCAAGCAAAACGCGGAATTCCAACTTCGTCTGGCAAATCTCCAACAGGAGTTAAACGTCTCCGAACGAAAACGGGCTGAAAAGGCTTCCGCGAGTTCCTCCAATCCCTTGTTTGTTCCCGATCTGATTGAAGCTCGAGTGCTGGGGCATGAGACGGTCGCCTTACATGCCGGCCGCAAGATTCTAGGCGTCGGATCAGCAAAAGGGATTGGCGAGAACCTGCTGGTGGTCGATGCCAAATATCCGACGTTGGACCTGGGACTTGGACAGGGGATGACGGTCCATTCGCCCGTTTTTGCAGGCCACGCCGTGGTGGGTCGGACCATCAATTGTGGGAACTATTCCTGCTCGCTGCAATCGGTCACGGACATCAAATTCAGTGGCCCGGCACAACTGATGCGCCGTACGGCTACAGTATTGCATCCGGGACCAGAATGAGTCGTCGAAG
>JAQGHT010000877.1 GCA_028291565.1 Planctomycetaceae bacterium
GCAGGGAATAGTGCGCGGAGTCGCCTTTTCGGGAGACGGAATCGCGGGTTCGAGTATGGGAATTGGCTGCGGTGATTACAACCGGGATGGCAGACTCGACCTGTTCGTCACCAACTTTCTGAATCAAACCTACGACGCTTATGAGAATCTCGGGGACGCGGGCTTCCAACCGGTGAACACGTCGCTCGGCCTGGATACCCCATCCCGATCGAAGCTGGCATTTGGCATGATTCTGACGGATTTTGACCTCGACGGCTGGCCCGACTTATTCGTCGCCAACGGCCATATCTGGGATTTGACGTCGATCGGCCTGGCTTATGAATATGAAATGCAACCCTATCTGTTTTTGAATCAGCAAGGAACGCGATTCGTGGAAGCCTCCGCGACATCTGGAGACTATTTTCAGCAAAAATGGCTAGGCCGATCGGCGGCCATTGGCGATCTCGACAATGATGGAGACACAGATCTCGTTGTCGGACATTTGCGGCAACCTCCGGCCATTTTACGTAATGACGGGCAACGGCAGGGGAACAGCATTCGACTGAAATTCATCGGCGTCCAAGCAGCGCGACAACCGTTGGGCAGTCGCGTCGAAATCGAAGGTGTCGATGGAAGCGTTCAAGTCCTGACTGTCACAGCGGGTGGCAGCTTTCAGGCGTCGCACGATGATGTCGTGATTGGCGCAACAGGAAAAACTCAAACGGTCAAGCAAGTCCGCATTGTGTGGCCCGATGGGAGCATGGAAAAATGGAACCAACTGCCTGTCGGTCCGCTACATCGGCTGATTCAAGGGACGGGGGACGCGGAACCAGCATCGGCCTTGCATCCGAATGGGTGACGTCGCTTTCTCGCTCATCGAAACGTTTCCACTGTTTCCAATCCATTGCTGACCGCAACCGACAATTGACGCGATTCCAAATTCTTCGCAGTATTCCCGGCGCTCTAACTCTTCCGCAATCTTTTTCATCCTCAGGAGTTACACTGCAACTCGCAGTTTTATTCTCAGACCACAGTTTCAGATTCAGGGCGGAACTGTGTATAGAGAACTGAGCGGTATGAAAGGCAGATGTCATTCCTCAGCTTCATGGGATGGAATACCAGGCGGTTAATCCCTTCCGGATAGGAAAATCCTCGTAGCTGAAGTCGTGAGACTTCGGACGAGCGACCAGAATCTCCCGAATTCTTACGAATTCAGCTACCGAGAGGTTAACGGAGTAAGATGGCATAGCCCCATCCCTCAAGGACGAACCAGAAGGCAATCCGGTGACGAACGCCAGCCCAGAAACTCGAGCCAGCCTGTTAATCCGAGTCCGTGACTCGGCGGATCAAGCTGCGTGGTGCGAGTTCGTGGAAATTTACTGGCCAGTGATTATCCGTCTGGCACGACTTCGTGGCATGCAGCAGGCCGATGCTGATGACGTCGCGCAAACGGTCCTGCTGGCGGTCGCCAAGTCAATTGAACGGCGGGAACATGACCGCCAGCAATCGCGGTTCAGAACGTGGCTGAATCGAGTCGCTCAGAACGCCATCATCAATGCGTTGACACGCGGCAAACCTGATCGAGGAGCCGGAGATTCTGGACTCCTCGCGATGCTGGAGCAACACCCCGCCGTCGCCATGGCGGATTCCGACTTGCTGCGGCTGGAATATCGGCGTGAAGTTTTCCGTTGGGCGGCAAAACAGATCAAACGAGAATTTTAGGCCGCGACCTGGGACGCGTTCTGGCTGACCACAGTCGACGACCAGAGTTGTGAGCAGGTCGCGCGGCAACTTGGGAAACAGGTCGGCAGCATTTACGCGGCCCGCAGCCGAGTCATGCGGCGGTTACAAGAAAAAGTCGCTGAATACGAAACGGGGGAGGGCACATCGTGATCCCAAAAGAGACCACGTGCGAGCAACGCCGGATTGAGTTGTTCCTGCGTCAACAATTGAGCGACGCCGAACAATCTGTGTTTGAATCGCATCTGGAATCGTGCACTTCCTGCCGGCTGGAACTGGAATCGCAAGCCGCCCGCGCTGAAGACTGGGCAGTCGCACGCGAATCGCTGGGGTCCGACGTGTTGGAATTCTCCGCGCCAGAGACTCGGGCAGGAATTCCAGGAACCGACTCCAACCCCGATGCGGACGAAGAAGAAGCCCTGTGCCGTCCCGATTCGGTATTGAATTTCCTGTCCCCCACGGATGATCCGCGGATGATCGGGCGGCTGGGAAATTACGAAATCGTTGGCATTGTCGGGCAGGGTGGAATGGGGATCGTGTTCAAAGGTCTTGATCCCGCGTTGAATCGGTACGTCGCCATTAAAGCCCTGGCTCCGCACCTGGCTGCCAGCGGTGCCGCGCGTCGACGGTTCGCCCGGGAGGCTCAAGCGGCCGCAGCTGTAACACACGACAATGTCGTCGCCATCCACGGGGTCGCCGAATGGAACGGCTTACCGTACCTCGTCATGCCGTATGTCCGAGGAGAATCGCTGCAAAAGCGACTTGATCAGCAGGGGCCTCGAGGGCTCAACGAGATTCTTCGCGTCGGCCTGCAAATCGCAGCGGGCTTAACGGCTGCCCACGCGCAAGGACTTGTGCACCGCGACATCAAACCGGCCAACATTCTGCTGGAAGATGGTATCGAACGCCTGAAAATCACTGATTTTGGACTGGCTCGTGCCGTGGATGACGCCAGCCTGACTCGGACCGGTATCATTGCCGGCACGCCGCAATATATGTCGCCCGAACAGGCACGCGGCGAAGCCATTGATAGCCGCAGCGATTTATTCAGCCTGGGTAGTGTCCTGTATGCAATGTGCACTGGCCGGCCGCCATTTCGCGCCGAGACAAGTTATGGCATCCTGCGCAGGATCACCGATACGGAACCGCGCCCGATTCGTGAAATCAATCCTGATATTCCTGATTGGCTGGAAGGCATCATCAATCGCCTATTGGCCAAAGCTCCGAGCATGCGATTCGCATCCGCCAGCGAGGTCGCCGAGATCTTCGAACAGTGCCTGGCCCATGTCCAACAACCGACAACGGTTGCACTTCCCCCAACCTGCCGCCCTCAATCGGGACGGTTTCGGTTCGGCTTTCGGTTCGGTCTTCGGTATCGCATTGCGACCGCAGTGGCACTGCTTGCCGGCGGCCTGGGAATCATGATGTACGCTCAAGGTCGTCGAACGATCCAGGACGATCCGAATTCAGTCCAAATTGCAAAGTCGGAGGCCGAAACAGTCGGCGATCCGAATGAATCGATCACGCCTGACACC
>JAQGHT010000895.1 GCA_028291565.1 Planctomycetaceae bacterium
GTGATTCAGCAGCATGACGGCTCCGCTGCGGCGTCCCGGTTGGCGGATCCCGGAGAAGACTTCACGCACAGTTTGTGTTTCGGATGCGATGCGAAGCTGTCGATCCGTCCGCATGACTTCCCGAACCGTACGAACTTTTTGCCCCAAACTTCCAGCTGGATGATAAAACGCGAATTGTTGCGGTGAAAATCCTTTGAGACGGCACGTCACCAAAGCCAACGCGTCACCGACGGCTAACATGGCCGTGGTGCTGGTTGTCGGTGCGAGACCAAATCCGACTTCTCGCAGACGGCCGAGGCAAATCGTGACATCGGCACCGCGAGCCAATGTACACTGCTCGCGACCGGTCAACGCGATCACGGGATTACCGCAACGCCGAATCATAGGAATCAGACGTACAATCTCATCAGTTTCACCGCTGTTCGAAAGTATTAGTACCACATCTTCGGGGTGCATGGCACCCAAGTCGCCATGGACGGCATCAGCAGGATGCAGAAACTGGGCCCGTGTGCCTGTGGAAGACATTGTGGCCGCGATCTTTTGTCCAATCAGACCGGCCTTGCCCATCCCCAGCACAATGACCCGGCCGCGGCAGGTGTGCAACAGTTCCACGGCATCACAAAAAGTCGTGTCCAGACGATGCGACACGGCCTGCAGGGCATCGGCTTCGAGGCGCAGAATCTCACGCGCCTCACGCAGTTGTTCGAACTGTGTGAAGGGCACACTTTCACGCTGGGGGAGCGCTGACATAATGACCTTCCCTGGCCATAAACCAAATCGCATCAAGCATTACAGGCAACGTCGCCGCGCGAACACTCCATGTTTCCGTACTGCGGCAAGCTGGAGTTGCTTATACCAGATTTCCGCTCGCGATGTCAATCTGGAAATTCACACAACTTTGCGACATAAGTCCCTGTGGCCCATAGAGTTTTAGAAAGTCGCGAGATCGGCTGAAATACGCTCGGATGCTTTCGGCAAGCCCGAAGCGTCAGCGACTGACTGTAAGGAACGCGCGGTCGCGACTTGCCGGGCAGCTCATTGGATTCAAGTCACCTGGACGTGATCGCCTGGCACGACACGGAGTGTCGAACTACGCGGCAATGTATACGTTTCAGAATTGGTTGGGGCGCGGATCATGTGGGACCAAGCTACCCCCGTATCCCCGCTACTCGCCCACGCGATTGCCCGGCACCGTAGGTTAAAAGCCTCCAATAATCCGATTCTTGTGCAGAACCGCGTCAATTGGCGAACGTGCGATGTCGTGCTTCATCGTGCGGATCGCGACAATCCCTAAAATCCGTTCAATACGCGATGCATAGTGTTCAAGATCGCTGTCAAGTCGTGTTCAATCGATGAATCAGGAGCGGTGAGGACAATCCCTCCAATCCTCACAGGCCGTTTGCGGCTCGTTTGACGAAAAAGTAAGTACGGCTTGAATTTACAACACAACCGGGAAGTCGGCACAGAGCATCCGATGCGATTTGTCGCTACAGTCGGACTGCTTGGCACAGCCCGTGCGATTGTAGGTCAAGCATAACGAAAGCAATGATTGCCCGGGCGGTGACGAGTGAAGCGATTTGCTCTAACTGGCTGGAGTTGCCGAATGTTCCGCATTCGGGCCCGACACCTGCGACTTCACCTCCTCAGTGAAAAAGCAGGCAATTGCGGGGCAGAGTGCGATTCCAGCAAGTCGCCTTTCGTTTGGTCCTGTACAGGCGAGCGAGAACTCATGGTGGCCACTATGAATTCTCAGAATTGTGTCCGCAAATGAGTTTGGGGGCCGGGTTTCCTCACCCAGTCCGCCAATCACGACACAAGACCTTTGAGAGTTTCAATCGATTCCGGACGGTTTCCTCACCTTCTGGAATGCTTCGAATGTAATCGAAGCGGATTGGGCCTCTCGACAAGTTTTTACACTCTCTCCATGTTAGCGCATAAGGACCAGGTACAACAATGTTAACCAACTTTATCAATGACGAATCAGGTGCCATTGTCTCAATCGAAATGATCCTCATCATCACCATCGCGGTGTTGGCGTTGATCGTCGGCTGGGCTGAAGTCGCCAAGGCCGTCAACACAGAATTGAACGACATCTCCAATGCAGTCGGTGCTCTGAATCAGAGCTACGCCTTCACGGGTTACCACAACAATACGGCCTTCGGTGCCACCAAGAATACCAGCGTCTACGCTGGTTCGTCCTGGAATGACACGATTGATGACTGCGATACCAATGTCAGCTGCGACTTGGTCTGCGGTTACCAGAATGCCACCGCCGAACAGTAATCGGCTGAAGCCTCTCGTCTGAGAGATCGATCACCTTTCGCGTCAGGGAAAGCCTGGCATCGAGACTCCCGGCCAGATGTCGCAAGCATCTGGCCGGGTTGTTTTATTCTTTGGGGCAGGGGCCTGTGTTCGAGTACCGGTCCCACGACTCTCAGTGGCAGGATTGTCAGGGAAAAGCTGATCGCGATTGAATGGGACTTATGGGCCTGATCGGGGATCACAGGTCTCATAAGTCGTATCAGTCCCATTAGTCTGATCCCGCGCAAGCCAGAGGCTTATGCTACGATCAAGCCGGACGTTCTTTTATCGATGCCGTTCAGCATTGCCAGATGCTCCGGATCAGGGCTGACTCCAATTGACCGGGACTTCTTATTCCTGCAACTGGCGAAATCCCTACGGCTGGTATCATCGCTCCAGTCGAGACATTCGCTACAGTCGTCAAATCTGTTGCAACTCGAAACGCAGTGATTCGACCTGCTAACACAATCTGTTTAATCGCTGAAACAGCCATAACGCAAAAATCCGATCCTGTCGTCGCGATCCATTCTGTCGGAATAATCCGAAATGTCGGAATCGTCGGGACTTATCGACGCCGGCGTGAGCTCTTTCCCGATCCACAACTTCTCTTTTCGTTGCAATCGCTGCTTCTGGCACAACCCCTGCAATGAGTTGTCAGACGTAACGACAATAACGATTTTCAGGGTCGTAGTAAATGCAGCGATTTGGCCGATGGGACGCATGTTGCGGATTGTTCCGTGGCGGTTGTCCTGGTGACGTTCGAGATTCGTCTATGGTGATGTAATCGAGCCGAACAGCCGGATTGCGAAACGCGAACCTCTTGCAACTCAGAGTGCGGTCAGGCATGGAGTCTGGTCGCAATCGCAAATTTCAGGCTCGCGTTCGTAAATGGCTTAAGAATGGGTCTCCTCACCTGATTCCTAAGTCACGACTTCAGAGTTCAGCCGATGTTCGACGTGCTCCACGGGTGTCCTCGCCTGGGTGGAGCGAATTGGGATGTTGCCTGATTCCGTTCGAGCATCGAGTTTGGTTTTGTTTCTCTCTCAATCGGATGCGCAAAGGACAGGGTACCATCATGCTGCAAAGCTTCCTCCACGACGAGGCAGGGGCAATCGTCTCTATTGAAATCATTCTGATCATCACGATCGCCGTATTGGCACTGATCGTCGGCTGGAGTGAAATCGCCGTCGCCGTCAACACGGAACTGAATGACATTTCGAACGCGGTAGGTGCATTGAATCAGAGTTTTGCATTCACCGGGTTCCATGACAATATCATCTTCGGCGGCAACAAGAACATCAGCTTTTTTTCGGGTTCGAGCTTCACCGACCGAGTTGACGACTGCGATTTCAACCTGAGCTGCGATTTAGTGTGCGGTTTTCAGAACAACACGTGTGAGCTCTAATTGAGCCCTGTCAGACTTTCGCTTTGTGAATGAACTTTCGCGTCAGGGATACCTGACATCGAGACTCCCGGCTGGATGTGCGCAAGCATCCAGCCGGGTTGTTTTTTTGACATCGCGAAAAACAAGGATGCCTCATCAGTATATGAAGCTCCGCGAAGAAAGCTGGTCGCTGATCGCAGACGGCGTTGAGCACAACGATCTGGCAAAGCAGGGGGAAGGTCAACTCAAGGTCGAGGCGGCATTTGAAGTCCTGCGAAACTGGGGACAGAAAAATGGCAGCGTTTCACAACTCGCGCCTGTCATTCCAACGGACTTTGGAAGTGAACTTGCTGTATATCTGGCGGCAGAGCAACGCGTGCTGGACCAGGTGAACTCGCTGCCTCAACCGAATGAGCCAACAGAAGCCAGTCAGTTGGCTCTGGCAAATCAAATTGAGGGGGCGGTACCCGATCTGAGGATGGCGCGTCTGCGACTGCTTCGGAAGATTCCGGGCGCTTCGCGAGCGAATCCAGCACTCATTGAACTCGTCTCAGGTTATTCTCTAGCAAATCAGCAGCGTTTCGAATTGCAGATTATCGCGTTGCGCAAACACGATGCGCAGTCCACGGAAGAATTTCAGCAGAAAACACTCGAATACGAGGAGCTCGGCGAGAAATTATCGCAAGCTTTGGCTGGATCCGCCATAACGGAACCGCCACCAAAAACTCAACCGCCAGCCCAATGAGAAGCACGTCGCAAATGATGTTTGGCGGACCGTTTGTTCAAGCGATCAATGGACTCAGCAATTTGCCCTCGTGAACGTCGGTCAGCCGCTCTTCACGACCGTGAATGTGATAGGTAACCCGCTTGTGATCAAGACCCAGCTGGTGCAGGATCGTGGCGTGTAAGTCTGCGACCATGACCCGGTTTTCGACGGCATGGTAGCCCAATTCATCGGTCGCGCCATAGGCTTGGCCCCCCTTGATGCCGCCTCCAGCCAACCACATGCTGAAGCCCTGTTTATGGTGGTCTCGCCCGTCACCCGATTGGCTGACCGGAGTTCGTCCGAATTCGCCGCCCCAGACAACCAGTACCTTTTCCAGCAAGCCACGTTGCTTGAGATCCTTCAATAACGCGGCGACGGGCTTATCTGTCTGATCACAGCAGTTCCTGGTGTTTTCGGCGTTCTTAGAGTGCGTATCCCAGATCTGGCCTTCCACGAAAATCTGGACATAACGCACTCCACGTTCCACAAGCCGGCGCGCAATCAGGCAACGCTTTCCATAGCTGTCGGTCTTGGGTTGGCCCAGGCCGTAAAGTGCCTGAGTCTCTTGAGTTTCCTCAGCCAGATTCAAGGCAGCACCCGTTGCCAATTGCATGCGTCCGGCCATCTCATAGCTGGCGATCCGAGCTTCCAGTTCCGGTGCCACGCGGGGCAACTGAGCGCGATGTTCTTCATTCAGACGGTACAATAAGTCCCGGCGCAATTGCTGAGACTTATCCGTCACGGGCGAAGACGGTTGCAGATACAACACCGGAGTTCCCGAGTGGCGGAAGTGGACACCCTGGTATTTGGGGGGCAGGAAACCGCTGGACCAGTTCCGGGCGCCATCGGTTGGTAGCGAGCTGTCATTTCGCAATACGACATAAGCGGGCAGATTTTGATTCTCTGAACCGAGCGCATAACTGACCCACGAACCGATGCTGGGTCTCCCGGTCACAATGCGCCCGGTGTGCATGTGCCACAAAGCCTGTTCGTGATTGTTATGCTCGGAATACATCGACCGCACCACCGCGATGTCGTCGGCACAGGTCGCAGTATGCGGAATGAGTTCAGAGAACTCCAGCCCCGATTGCCCCGATTTGCTGAACTTGAAGGGACTGCCCAGGAGATTTCCGTGGGCGGAAATCTTGACCAGATCGGTGAAGTACTTGGGCATCGGTTGGCCGTTGCGCGCCGTCAATTCGGGCTTCGGATCCAGGAGATCCATATGGCTTGGACCGCCATGCTGAAACAGTTGAATGACGGCCTTGGCCTTGGGTGGGAAATGGGGCTCGGTTCCGGTCGCCGCGCGGGTCTCGGCGTCGCAGAGCATCCCGCCGACCGCCAGACCTGCGAAACCTGCCGCAGTACGGCTGAAGAGATCGCGCCGGCTGAGCTCTGACATGAGCTCTGGTGATGCCTGATGGTGGTCTGCTGTCATCAGTGGGCTTCCTTTGAATTGCCTGGAATTGCCAGGAATCGTGACCGATTCCAAAACGCTGATCGTCATTGCCAGGATCAGGTTGTATTTAATGAGACCGATGGGACAAAATGGACAAAAAAGCCCGGCTTAATATCATAAGTCCCATACCTTTTCGATTCGATTTCACAAAAACGTATGGCTTGGAAAAAGAGTAGTGCATAAGCCGTGGACCCACCGGGACAAGCCCGGTGGCGGAGGATCAATAGCAGCATGTTTCCTTTGGACGATTAATGTACAAACACAAATTCATTGCTATTCAGTAAGACCAGCGCCGCGTCTTTCCACGCCGCCAACAATGCGGCCTGCATTTCCGCAGCTGTCGGGGTTGTTTTTCCGGTCAATCGTTCCTGTTGGGCGTCGTTCAAAAAGGCTAAAATCTGTTGCTGTTCCGATGGCCGCGGCGAACGGGCCAGCAGGAGGCGGTATACGAATCCGATGCGTTCCTCATTCGTGCCAGCCAGGGCCAAGGCTCGATCGGCGAGTGATTTCGCCGCACGGTCAGCTGCCGGACCATGCCACATTGCCAGAGCTTGCAGCGGGACAATCGATTGAGTTC
>JAQGHT010000908.1 GCA_028291565.1 Planctomycetaceae bacterium
CTTCGACCGCTGTGACATTATACTCGCCGACTCATTACGCTGCGAATGCGGGAACGATCCCCGGAGCGAACGATGGCGTCCTGTTCCCCTTGTCGTCGGTGAGTTTTCAAAACTTGACGGACGGATCGTCGAATACAATCCTGGCGGGCGAAGTCGCATTTTCGATTGGTGGCTGGGCTCAGGGAGCAGTCAATGCGGGCGGCGGTGGTGGGGGAGGGGGCGGCGGCGGAGCCAGTCAGGGATTCGCCAGAAGTGTTCTACGTTGGTGGAGCTGTGCATCCGCCTGTGCCAAGCCAGGAATCAATCCACCTGTCACGACATGTTCAAGTGCCTGTGAGCAACAATACCAATTCTCAAGCGCGCATGTTGGAGGCGCACACTTTGCATTTGTCGATGGCCACACCGCGTTTCTCAGTCAGAACATGGACGTGACGGTCTATCGGGCCTTATTGACGTGCGCAGGCGGAGAAGTGGTACAATTGCCGTAGCTTGAATCATTTACCGCAGCATACAAGCCCGAAGCATAAGTTTTGAAGTTGCGCTGTTTTTGGCATTGAGAACAAGTGTATCGTCCAAGAATACCGCTACCACTGACTTGGGGAACCCTTTAGGGTCAGTGGAGCGCAAATTGGCCAGCTTAAACAAACGATTCGAGGAATTTCTCAACGTTGATCTGGGCTTCCTGGACAGTCCCGGTAGGGACGATAGACAATAGCCCACCGTTTCAACGGTGGGTCTGCAAAGTCTGCAAAGCAGCTGCAAAGCAGCGAAAGTAAAGTCCCGCCAGGGACGACAGATCCATTTCGGTGACCAGGTCAGTTTTCTGTCGTCCCCGGGGGACTTTGTGATTTCTTTCACGCAGTGGTCCCACCGTTGAAAACGGTGGGCTATTATCGGTCGTCCCTGGCGGGACTGCAGACATTTGATTCAAAATAGTGTAACTTCAAAAAGCGTAAGCGAGTGCGTTCGAGTTGATTGCGAACGGTCTGTGCGTCACGGGGGCGCCACACTCTGGCACGAATTCTCCGGTGGAGAAATCGATATCAAGTCACGTCGACGCACTCGCTTGCGATTCTGGCTTGTATTGGCACGCCAATAATCCGGGTTAGGGTACCGGTCGCCAGAATCTTTGCCAACCCCGAAAAGTTGCGTGATTCCGTTGAATCCGCTATTGTCCGTCTACTTCAATACTTCATCCATTTTGGAAGCCTCGATTGCCGCGAATTGCGTTCCAATTCGATCGCAAACAGTGTAAAATCTCGTTTGGTGATTTTTGAACGCGATTTTGATTGACTCCGTGTGTCGATAACAATCGGGTGCAGTTTATCGTTTCCAACTTGCTGACTGGATTAGGACAATGAGTGCTCCCGCTGCTGCGCCCGCTCCTGCTCACGCCGCCGACAGTTCGTTGAAGGTCATTCGGGATGCAACGTGCACCTTTTGTGGCTGCGTTTGCGATGACATCGACATCACTGTCAAGGACAATCACATCATCGAAGCCAAGCGGGCCTGCGTGCTTGGCAAGGCCTGGTTTCTAAATCACAAGACCGAAGATCGGCCCAGTTGCCTGATTCATGGCCAGCCCGCTTCGCTGGAAGCCGGATATGATCGCGCTGCCGAGATCCTCGCGAATGGCAAATATCCGATTATTTATGGGCTGAGCGATTCGCCTTGTGAAGCCCAGCGCGTCGCGGTCAGCATTGCCGACTGGATCAACGGAACCATTGATACGACGACCAGCGTGTGCCACGGGCCGTCTGGAATGGCGTTTCAGGGGGTCGGTGAAGTGACTTGTTCGCTGGGCGAGGTGATCAATCGCGGCGATATGATTATGTTCTGGGGTTCGAATCCCGCCGAAAGTCACCCCCGGCACTTCACCAAGTACAGCCTGATGCCGAAAGGCATGTTCCTCCCGAACGGCCGAAAAGACCGAACCTGCGTCATTGTGGATGTTCGGAAAACAAAGAGTGCCAAAGCGGCTGACATCTTCATTCAAATCAAGCCGCGTGCCGATTTTGAAGGGCTGTGGACTCTGCGAGCGTTGGCCAAGGGAGTTGAGCTCGATCCGGAACAGGTGCTGCGGGACACGGGTGTGGAACTGTCCGTGTGGCAGAACTTGATGGAACGCATGAAGGCAGCCAAGTTTGGGGTGATCTTTTTTGGCATGGGACTGACCATGACACGTGGCAAGCATGCCAACAGCGAAGCGCTGCTGGCGTTGACGCGGGATATGAACGCCTACACCCGATTTGTCGCCAAACCAAACCGCGGGCATGGGAATGTCACCGGTGCCGACAATGTCGTTTCGTGGCGAACCGGATATCCGTTCGGTGTGAATCATTCCAGGGGATATCCCCGATTCAATCCGGGTGAATACACCACTTCGGATACTCTGGCAAATGGCGAAGCCGATAGCGGTATGACGATCGCCTGTGATCCCATGGCGAATTTTTCGGAACCCGCGCGACGGCATCTGGCGTCGATTCCGTTCATCGCACTGGACACCAAAGAAACGCCCACCACTCGAGCCGCCACGGTCGCATTTACAGTCGCGACTTATGGAATCCATACGGGGGGCACGGTGTATCGCATGGATGATGTTCCCATCCCGCTTCGTCCTTCTTGCGATTCGCCCAATCCCAGCGACCTCGAAGTCCTCAGCCAGATTGAGCGGCGCGTGAAGGTCTTGCTCGGCATTCAGAGTTAGCCGCGATCCACCGATGACTCTCTTCCGCTCGGTGATACGACGCACGGTTAAGAATGAGATCTTTGATCGCGGGGATCAGTCTTGAAAAACACTCATTCGTGGCCGCGAACAGTATCGAACCTCACGTTAGCTCCTGACGAAACTTCTCTACATGGCCTCCGAATACACTAAGATTTCCGGCGGTACTGTTTACGATCCGGCCAATGGCATCGACGGACTTGTGCGTGATTTGTGGATCGCGGACGGTAAGATTGTCGAGCCGCCAACCGATCCGAGCATCCGCCCCACAAAAGTAATCGACGCCTCTGGCCTGGTTGTCATGCCGGGCGGGATCGATATGCATTGCCATATCGCCGGGCCGAAAGTCAACGTCGCCCGCAAGATGCGCCCGGAAGACAAGCGCAAGGGCGAGCAGATTCATCGCACGAATATCACGCACAGCGGTACGATGGGAAGCGTTCCCAGCACGTTCGCCACGGGATATAAGTACATCGGAATGGGTTATACCACGGCCTTCGACGCGGCGATCCCTCCGCTCGGAGCCCGCCACGCGCACGAGGAATTTGAAGACACTCCCTGTATCGACAAGGGGTTCTATGTCTTAATGGGGAACAACCATTATGTGATGCAGTCGCTCCAGCGGAACGAACCCGAGCGACTGAAAGCCTTCATCGGGTGGTTGCTTGCGGCAACAAAGGGATTTGCCCCGAAGCTCGTGAATCCGGGTGGAGTTGAGGTCTGGAAATCTCACCAGGCCGGGAACGTCAGTGGATTGCATCAAAAGGTCGATCACTTCGATGTGACGCCGCTGCAGATCATTCAAGGTGTTGCTCGAGCCGCGGATGAGTTGAAATTACCGCATTCGGTCCATATCCACTGTAATAACCTGGGGATGCCGGGAAACTGGACCACAACGCTGGAAACCATGAAGGCCCTCGAAAGTCATCGAGGACACATCACGCATGCCCAGTTTCACAGCTACGGCGGCGGAGATGCGGACGAGAACACGTTCAACAGTAAAGTCGTGCCTCTCGCCGACTACGTCAATTCGCATCCGAACCTGACGATTGATGTCGGACAGGTCCTGTTCGGTGAGACGACCAGCATGACGGGCGATGGTCCTTTGGGCTATTACCTCTCGAAGGTTTATGGTGGTAAATGGTTCAGCGGCGATACGGAAATGGAATCGGGCTGCGGCATCACCCCCATCAAGTATAAGAATAAATCACTGGTCCATGCTCTGCAATGGGCCATTGGGCTGGAATGGTACCTGTTGGTGACCGATCCCTGGCGCGTGGTGATGAGTACCGATCATCCGAACGGCGGCTCGTTCCTGGCTTACCCGCAGATCATTCGTCTGCTGATGGATCGCACTTATCGGCAAGACATTCTCAAGGCCTGCCATCCCCTGGTTCGCGAACGCTCGATATTATTTGATTTGACGCGCGAATACACTTTGAATGAAATCGCGATTATCACGCGGGCCGGGCCCGCGCGGATTCTCGGCTTGAAACACAAGGGACATTTGGGACTGGGCGCCGATGCGGACATC
Organism: Planctomycetaceae bacterium; assembly: GCA_028291565.1. Taxonomy (GTDB): domain Bacteria; phylum Planctomycetota; class Planctomycetia; order Planctomycetales; family Planctomycetaceae; genus JAKFVC01. The sequence continues at coordinate 4,260 of JAQGHT010000908.1, forward strand.
ACGATCTACACGCCGCACGAGAACAAAGAGATCATGTTCGAATTGCCGCGGACGGTCATCAAGTCAGGTCACATCCTGGTCGACCAGGGGGAAATACGGGAAGTATTAACCGGAAAAACACTGCACGTCGATCCGGGTTACGATCAGGACATGGAGCAAGACATCCAGGACTGGTTTGAAAAGTACTATTCGATTCAATGGAGGAACTACCCTGTCGATCTCAGTTATCTGCATGAATCGGAAATCGTCCCGACGGTGGGCTGATGTTTCTCGAATTGTCCTTGAAATACGGATCCTGGAATGGCCACGGTTGAGTCTTCAACGCAGAGCGAATTGCAATTGAACGGTGTCCACATTGTGGATACGTTCGCCGAGGCATTTCCCATTAAAGCCACGCGGCTGATCATTACCGCAGTCAACCTGCGGTGGGCCAGAATCGCGGCAACGGTCATGTGCGGGAACGCCACCAGCGTGATCGCCTGCGACGTCGAAGCGGCGATTGAACGGGAAGTCCCTGCGGATGACACTCCCGATGGCCGGCCGGGCGTCGCAGTATTGGTCTTCGGTTTCAAGAACGAAAGCCTGGCGAAAGCGGTGCAGGGGCGAGTCGGCCAGTGCATTCTGACTTGCCCGACTACGGCCTGCTACAACGGCATCGAAGGCTGTCCGAAAGAGAAACAAATCCGAGTCGGCGGTGCCCTGCGATATTTCGGCGACGGCTTTCAGAAATCCAAGAAGCTTGGCGCACGCCGTTTCTGGCGAATTCCTGTCATGGACGGTGAGTTCGTTTGCGAAGACTGGTTTGGCACGGTCACGGGAGTCGCGGGTGGAAATCTGTTGATCGGGGCCACCAGTGGCGCCGCGGCGCTGCAGGCCACTGAAAATGCCGTGGCCGCAATCCAAACGGAAGGCGACGTCGCCCTTCCGTTTCCTGGAGGAATGGTTCGGTCGGGTAGCAAGGTCGGTTCCAGTTATCCAAAGCTGAGCGCCAGCACGAACGATGCCTACTGTCCGACACTGCGTGCGTCCACTAAGACGGCTTTACCTCTTGAATGCCGGGCGGTCTATGAGATTGTGATCGATGGACTGAGTTTTGACGCGGTCCAAGCCGCCATGAAACGAGGCTTGCATGCAGCAGCTGCATCGCCAGACGTTCTGATGATTACGGCCGGAAACTACGGCGGAAAACTCGGCAAACACCACTATCACTTGCGAGATCTTTT
>JAQGHT010000948.1 GCA_028291565.1 Planctomycetaceae bacterium
AATTTGGTCCATCCTGCTATTGATCCTCGCCCCATGTTGCTCGATTGCGGACGATGACGTTATCGATGCCAAATCTACCGACGTGTACGAACGAGGCGGCGGATTCGTCGGAGAATTCGTCAATGAGTCAGAGTCGGCCAATTATTCCCGGATCAATGGGTTTGTTGCCCGGCCAAATTCTGCCGTCTTGAATTCGATCAACGTCGAATGGCAGCCGCTGAAACGCGATTCCCTGGGTAATCTCTGTCAAATGCAAGGCCGACTGATCACGCCCAATGGGGGACAGGCCAAAACCGTGGACTGGTTCCAGGGGTTCGCCGTATATATCGCGAAAAAACCAGGCATCAAGTTGGACTGGTCCAAGGGGATTGAAGAGGAAAATGAAACGACAGTGGGCCTGTTTGGTCGCGTCAAGAAAGATGGAACTTTTGTTTTCGCGTTGAAATTGTCACAGATTCTCTGTCGACGTGACGAGGAGCAAGCCTATCAAATCGGCATCGCCCTGGCGGAACATTCGGGAACGGTTGACGAACAGAAAATCACCTGGAAACAAGAAACGCCCGTCCTTCCGGCGACCATTCGAATGCTGAAACTGCCCGCCGCGCCACCGATTACTCGGGAATTGGCGCTGATCAACGACGCCAGAACCTGGGAACACTCGTTTTCGAATAGCGAGAAGGTCATTCGCGCTGTCAACGCTCTGCGTCCGCTGGGTAAGGAAAAGGCATTGCAAACTCTGGAGACGTACCTGGTACTTTCTGAAAATGGCGGCGAATCTAGAGATGAAGAAATTGTCTTCTGGATCATTCGATTGCTATTTGAGCCCATACGTTTGAACGACCGCATTCCTCCGCCCGGAATTGCCGTCGCATTCCTCGACCCCCAATCGCCAGCGTTGCCGCTGTGGCCGATCGGCCCTCTGGAACTGGTCCATGACATCCCATTCATGCTTGGGACCCGGTGCGGGATGGGCGGACTGCCTGAGCAACCCACTTCTCAAATCGAATGGGTTCGACGCTTTGGTGTCGTGCGAGACAAACCGTTGACGCCGACGAAAGACCCATTGACCAGCGCCGAGGAACTGATCACCAGCGATCGATTCAAGAATCTGTTCCAAGGCGAAGACGCCAAGGATGATCGCGACAGAAAGGTCCGGGAGATTCGAAGCCAGGCCCTGGATATGGTCGGGGATTTCCTTAAGCCTTTCCCTGAGGATATTGACGACGAGGAAGTTCTTTCCAAGATCTGGAACACCCGGCTTGCCGAGGCCGTGGAACTGCAAATCACATGGGATGAGCGAACACAACGGTTCGTTTCGAAAACAAAGCAGAAATGAGAGTACTTGGCTTCGATACCCGATCGCAGTCAAAAACAGGGAATTTCGCATGAAAGTTGTTTACGAATTGATCAACCACTGGGTTCAATATGGCAAGCCTGGTGGTACTCCGCTCGATTTTGATGTCTTTCGCGGATCAAACGTCATCGGACAATTCGAATCGCGTGAAGCCGCAGAGCGAGAAATTGAGCAGCTGAAAATCAAGGCTGAAGAACGCATGCTCGGCCTCGGCATTGAGGAAGAATTTGACCGGTATGAGATCAAGAAAGTCAAAGTCCCATAGAGTCTCCGTAATCGAGCGTTGTCAAGGAATCAGCTTCAGGATGACTCGATTTTCTGGAATTCTCGGTTGGAATCTTGGCCCGTCGCGTGCGCGTTATGATCATCGGTGAATCGTCAAATTTGTGTCTGGCCAGTTGTTCCGATTTTGAGTTTTCTATCGCCCCCTGCCTGCTCATGATGTAAAATCGAGTCATTGAGCACATAAAACGCATCACCAATAGATCGATCATACTGGAACTTGCAGCGTGATTCGCAAAGACATTGGCACAATAGCAATCATCAGCACATCCACTATCGACGAATCGGCAATCTTGGCTCGTGTTATTGCGCCGCATGAACCAAACCTTCCGCCAGGTGTGGCTGCGGAGTTTCTCAAATGGAGCTTCGACGAATCCGACAAGCAGCGGATGAGCGAACTTGCGGAAAAGGCGCGCCGAGGTGCACTAACGCCCGACGAACAGGCTGAAACGGAAAGTTTCGAACGGGTCAGCAGCTTTCTCGGTGTCATCAAGTCCAAGGCCCGTCGTTCGCTCCAATCTCATGCGAGTCAATAACCAATGGATCGCCTGCTTCGCGTCAAGTTTGGCAGCGCGCGGATTCACGATGCGAATACTGTCAGATGCCTCAAGAGTGCGCGGATGTCACTCACGAAGTTGACCACGTAATGCACAGCCTGTCCCATCGTTCTATTTCAACAATTTTATTTCTGAAATGTCGTCGGTAAATCGCAGCATGCTGCAGTCGAATCGAAGTCCGCGTTGGAATCCAGTGAATGCGTCTGGCAGGATCGGGTAACGCTGAATTTTGGCAACTGCGTACTTCTTTTGAATGAATCGCTGAACTCGGCCCGAAAATCGATTCAGTAGGGGCCAGTCGACAGTCTCGGCTTCGCCTGTGGCAAGATGCCTCTGCAACGGCTTACTCCAGTGTCGATAGTCCGTCGCGGAAATGAAATCCTCGTCATGTACGCCGCCGAGATGCCAATGAATGAGCCCGATTCCAAGCGCACGATAGCGAAATGTGTGATTGGGAATTCTTAGATTGATCCGCTGAATTTCCAAGTGTGGCATGGCACTCGGAGACCAGAGAACGAGGTTCACAGCGATACCGCGTCCGTGCTTGTCATGTCCCAATTTGAATCCAGTTTCCAGATCTTCAAAAGTCGGGAATCTCCGGATTTCCGTGTCAAATTCGGAGTACGACTCATAGATTTGGAAATCGGTCTCTGACTGGATAAAGCGAACGACCTCTCGAATATCCTCTTTCAGACCATAGTAGCTCAACGAAGCCATTATCGCGATTCCCAATTAGCTGCCATTTGAGCACATTTCGCCGATCCCCACCCACATGGCTTGCCCCTGTGGGTCCACGACTTATGCACTACTCTTTTCCAGGGCGTTCGAAGACTTCAAGTCGTGCAAAAGCAGTTAACCCCGGCGAGCGGGGTGGCGGGAGATTCGCGAATCGTCTCGTAATTTGACAGCAGAAACAAAAGACATGACTATATGGCTTGACAGTATCCTACCCGCGGAATGTTCGCAAGCTGAATGAGCAGCGCCATTCACGCCTGCCCGTTTTCGTCTGCCCCCAGTATTTCTTCCGGCAATCAAAGTAGTGATCGTTCGGGATTCTGACATGATCCGCCGCTTGGTCAAGCTGTCGGCACGAAATGGCGTAAATGATAATGCGTCGATCAAAGTGGCAAGTTTTTGGGTGACAATTTTGCAAGATTATAGTGACCTTCCAAACGCCACCGCACCATTCGGGCCTAATCGTATGCTGTCATTTCAGATACTGCCATTTTGGAAACAGGAACCGAAAGAAGCAGGGGATATGCGTTCCCTGAAGCGTCAGCGGGGCGCACAGATTCGGCGGCGGGGCTTGTACAGCGGAATGGAGCTTCTGGAAGACCGCACTTTATTTTCGACGTTCACGGTGACCAACACGTCCTACGATGTCCTGGACACCGGAAGTCTGCGGCATGCGATCACCCAGGCCAAATCCGGCTCCGGAATTGACTGTTTTCAGTTCTCTGTTCAACACCACTTCCCTTGTCAATATCTTGCGACAGTAATTGAAGCGCGCGTCCTAAGACTAAACTCGACAGCCAAATGCAAGGTGAACGCGGAATGATATGCAGGATTCAGCGTGAAGGCAGAATATCAAGCAGACCGGATTGATCGTGCCCCTTGGTGATTCACTGTTTGGAGAGAACTGTTACAATTGGGGAGAAGGCTGGCACCAAAGTCGCCACGCGAAACCAGGCCCTCACTTTTCATTTCCGGTCTGACGTTGGGCGTGCAAGTCGCAGTTTCACTTGAATTGTCGGAGGCGGGAACAAATGGAAATCCCTATTCAGGCAGAGGCTCAACCCAGTGTATTCCGCAAGCCACGTCCGAATCACCAGCGAACACTGCAGATCTTGAGACAAATGACGCCGCAGCAGAAGCTCGCCCAGGTGTTTAAACTCAACGAGCGGACTCTGAAGTTAATGCGGATTGGCTTGCGTCGCCGATATCCCGATCTGGATGACGCCGCGTTCGAAAAAGTCTATTTGCAAATGCGAGCACGATGTCACAACAGGAACTATTGACCGACGTCCTCGCGACGCTCGAAAAGCTTGGAATCGAATACATGCTGACGGGATCGCACGCATCGAGCCTTCAGGGCGAGGCGAGGGCGACACACGATATCGATTTCGTCGTGATATTGACTGCTGAACATATTCAGCCGCTCCTTGATGCTTTCGCGAAAGATCGTTTCTACTTGAGCGAGTCCGCGATCAGGGATGCAATTCGCCTGCGGCGGATGTTCAATCTTCTTGAGATCACCACGGGTGAGAAGGTCGACTTCTGGTTATTGACGGACTCACCTTTCGACCAATCCCGGTTCGGACGTCGGCAACGGATTGATCTGGGGGAACAGATTGGGTATGTCAGTTCACCAGAAGATACGATCCTGATGAAGCTCCACTGGTGTAAGCAGTCTGGCGGGAGCGAGAAACAGTTCAACGACGTATTGCGGGTCTACGAACTTCAAGCCGAAGTCCTCGATCAAAAGTATTTGCAAAAGTGGGCGACAGAACTGGAAGTCAAAGATCTCTGGCAACGAGTTCTCAACGAAGCGGAACCATTCATTCCGCCGGATAACGCTGCCTGACATTCGAACATGTAGTCGGCATCGTCCAACAGAAGATCAAAACTGGCCGCGCAAACCACGAATTGGACGCGTTTTCGAAGCCTTTTTCTTTTGGGGCACTTGAAATACGCCCTTCAATTCTACGAAACTTGAACTGAGCTTGTAACGAGCTAAGGACCGAGGAAATAATTACTGTCCGAACTATTGCCAATTCGTTATTGAACCACGGATCACACAGATTACACGGATGAATTCAAATGAGCGACGTAAAAATGCACCTTCGCCAGGGATTTCAAATGTCCTATCTGTGTAATCCGTGTAATCCGTGGTTAATTTTCGATAAATAGCAATTGCACCATGACAATTAAACTACCTGACAGTAATTACTTCGCCGGTCCTAAGAGAAGCGCTGATCCACAAGGTTGACGCCAGACAAATTGTCATGACCGCGACACGCAAACCGAACGTATCCGTCGCTCGACATTCCTTTCTGATAATCGCACTTCAAGCAAGGTCCACGAATGATGATTCCCGCGCTGTGTCCGGTCGTTCTCAGACTGCTTTTCGTTCCGTTTGGCCGATCCCCTTCCCTCCACAGACTTCGAGGCGTCAAAACGGAACTCTGAAGACTACTCATCCACCAATCGGACCTTAACGATTTTCTTCTTCCCGGCCGCCACAATCGTTTCGTCTGCGACTGAGATGATTTCATTGATATCGGTCTTCTTGTTGTCACGGTCGTTGATCCAGACTCCGCCCTGGCCGATCAGCCGACGGGCATCGCTGCTGGATGCGGTCAGTTTCAATTCATTGTGAATCAAATCGATCAGCTTGAGATTCGCAGCCTTCGTGCGAGAAACATTGATTTCGGGTAAATCACTTGGCAATGCATCGCCACCAATCTCATTCTGCCAACGCTTTGCCGCATCCACACCCGCTTCGGCACCGTGGTAGTCCGCAATGACCAGCTTCCCCAGACCCATCTTTGCATCTTTGGGATTTTGAAGTATCAGTGCTTCCGCTTCAGCGAGCGGAACCGTTGTCAATAACTCGTAGTACATTTTCATGCACTGATCGGGAAGTTGCATGAACTTCTTCATCATCTCATAAGGCGCTTCGCTGATACCGATGTAATTACCGAGACTCTTTCCCATTCGTTTCACACCATCGAGCCCGACCAGAATCGGCGACATCACACCGATTTGCTGTGACAGATTCTGATCGCGCTGCAGGTCCCGCGCCAACATGAAACTATAGAGTTGCTCAGTTCCTCCCAGTTCAATATCGGACTTGATCATGACCGAGTCCCAGGCCTGCATGACTGGATACAGGCACTCGTGCAGGTAGATAGCGTTTTCCGCCGCCATGCGTTTGGCAAAATCGTCACGCGTCAGCAGCTGTGCGATGGTGACTTTGCCACACAATTGCAGAATGTCGGAGAATGACATAATGCTGAACCAGTCGCCGTTGCGATGAACTTCAGCCTTGGAGAGATCGATAACCTTACCCACCTGATTCAGGTAGTCCCGAGCATTGGTCTCGACATCTTCGGCGGTCAGACGCTTGCTGCGTGCCTGATCGCGCCCACTGGGGTCACCCACCAGGGCGGTGTAGTTGCCAATAATAATGACCGCCTGATGCCCCAGTTCCTGAAACTGCCGCAATTTGCGGAGTGGCACGGTATGCCCCAGATGGACGTCAATTCCCGTCGGATCGATCCCGTACTTGATTCGGAGTGGTTTACCCGTCTTGCGACTCGATTCAAGCTTGATGGCGAGTTCGGCTTCGGGAACGATTTTCTCAACGCCCCGACGGATCAGGGCCAGTTGTTCAGCAACGGGTGGGAAGGGCATGGCGAGTGTCTATTCTTCTACGATGCGATGAAGGTCTGGAGCAGTTTGGCGGGAGAGAGGGAACAATTGTTAAAGGCGAAGTGAAACCGCTCTAAATACGTGGCAACAATGTCAGATGCCGCGCCTGTTGCGGATCTGTTTGCGGAAAATCACGCCGGAAATGGACTCCGCGGCTTTCCTTTCGGGCAGTCGCCCCGGCGATCATCAGACGCGAGATCAGGAGCAGATTTTGCAATTCCCAACCTTGTGGCTGACTGAACTCACACGGTGTGACATATCGATCCCAGAATTCCACATTGTGTGCGGCTTCTTCCAGACCGGCCGCATCGCGCTCGATCCCGACATTGCGGCCCATCTCGCTGGCGAGTGAATTGCTGACATCCAACAAATTGAGGTCGGCACCAGTTCGCCCTGCGGAATCACAATCACTCAGGACGGTCGGTGCTCGAAAGTCGTCCGGCATGGCTCGAACTTGTTCCAAGGCTCCACGGCCCGCATGCTGGCCAAAAACCAGGCCTTCCAGCAGGCTGTTCGATGCCAACCGGTTCGCGCCATGTAACCCGCTGGAAGTCACCTCACCTGCCGCCCACAGTCCTGGTACTGATGTCCGGCCCTCGGCATCGACTTCGACGCCGCCGATCATGTAATGTGCACCGGGGCGAACGGGGATCCGGTCCTTTGTGATATCCAACCCAAAATCGGCACATACCTGCCCAATGTGCGGAAACCGCTCGCGAATCAGCGATGCCGGCAAATGGGACAAGTCAAGATAGACACAGGGATGCTTTGTCAGCGCCATTTGCGATGTGATGGCGCGGCTGACGACATCTCGGGGAGCGAGTTCTCTTGCCGGATCATAGTCCCCCATAAAACGATATCCGTGGCAATCACGCAGATAACCACCTTCGCCGCGGACGGCTTCGGAAATCAAATGCCGCGAGCTGCCTGCGATATACAAGACGGTCGGGTGAAACTGCATGAATTCCATGTCACGAACGACCGCGCCGGCGCGAAACGCGATGGCATGCCCATCGCCGGTCGCGATCTTCGGATTCGTCGTTTCGCGAAAAATGCGGCCTGCGCCCCCGGTCGCGAGAATCGTCTGTTTGGCCCAGACGAAAGTCCGTCCGTGTCGGGGATTCCAGACAAGTGCGCCCCGGCAAACCCCTTCGTGGACCAGCAAATCAATCGTGAATGTCTCTTCCCAGATCTGCGATAACGGCGACGACTGAATGCGTGCGATCAAAGCACGCATGATTTCCTTACCCGTCGCATCGCCCAGAGCATGCACGACACGGCGATGACTGTGTCCCCCCTCTTTGGTCAATGCGATCTGACCATTTTCGATATCGAAGTGGGTTCCGAACTCAATGAGCTGACGAATCTGTTCGGGCGCATCCCGAACAACCAGTTCGACAATCGCGGGGTCACACAATCCCTTACCAGCAGCCATGGTATCGGCGAAATGATTGGCAATGTCATCGAGCGGATCAAGTGCTCCCGCGATACCGCCTTGAGCCCAGGCGCTATTCGAAAGTTGAAGCACATCCTTGGTGATGATCGTGACTTCGGCCTGCGATTCCACTTCCAGCGCGGCTCGCAAACCGGCAATCCCGCCACCAATGATCAAAATATCCGTGAAGGCATGAGGAATCCGCTTGGGATGGAACCGAACCAGAGATCTGCGATGCAGCAGGATGTGCAAAGCTTCGGAAGCAAGGACGGACATAATTCACGCGATCGCAAAGGCAGACCGGCCTGGCAATGCTCGATGAATCTTGTCGCCGATCTCGCGCGAAATTGGGGT
>JAQGHT010000962.1 GCA_028291565.1 Planctomycetaceae bacterium
TCCGGTCCAGCCAGCGTGTGCCCCACCAGCATTCCAAACTGGATAATCAGGACAGCTGGCCCGCAAATTGTCCGGCGGGCGTAAGGAGTTTCGCACATAAATGAGTTTCGTCATGCCCGACACAACATTCGTTGTCACCGGAAAGAGGCTCGTTCATGATGACCTGGTCTACCTTCTGAAGGGGCACTGGATTTCAAAAACGGCGCACTCTAGGCGTGGATCGAACCGATTAATGAAACCATCTTCCATCGTATCAGCAAGGGCATTCCGTTGCCGTTCTCGGTCTAGACCGTAGGGGACGAATTCAAGCAACTCATCCGTGCGGTGACTGTTGCTATTTGTAAAGTGCGAGGGTGATCCAAAATTCCGAACTTGTTGGTAAATGCTGAGGGCCTTCAAAACTACGTGCTACTTCTCCGTGACACCGACGCCGTTTTCGGTTGCTGTTGAATGCGAATCTGCCACTAGATGAATTGAGACGATCGGTTAGAATGCGGGAAGTGCATTTAATTAGATAATTGTAAGTGCGGCCAAACTCGATTCATATAGTTTCCCCGCCCCTTCAAACGAGCCACAAATCATCCGGGGCGGGGCCTGGTCATGGGGAAAGTGGCAAATGCGGCGTGGCCGTCCGCGAAGCGGAATCGACGGAATCGACTCGGTTCATCGGCCTGTCGTTTGAATTTACGGTTTGGATATGTGGCATCCAAATTGCCAATTCGGTGCCATTCCCGAACCGCGAAGCGATAGCCGACTCCGGCCTCAGTGACCAGAAAGCGAGGCCTCGCGGATTCTGCCTCCAACTTCTGCCGGAGTTTGCCGGCGTGGATGCGGAGGTATTGAACGTCCCGAGCGTGCGTTGAACCCAGATCTCTTTGAGGATCTGTTGGTGCGTGAGCACTTCCCCCGCATACTTGATCAAGTACGGGAGCAACTTGAATTTCGTTGGGGTAAGGCGAACGTCCTTCGGGCCAGTGGAATCGCCCGTGATCACGTCGCATCGGCGAGTCCAGTTCGGCATTTAGGTCGATATTGATACATTCCTGAAAGTCGCGGTTGCAGGCAGGGCAACTTCGGCAATCCGTCCGGCGAGTTCTTCGGAGCGGGGAGCCCACAAGTTAGCGTGTAGGCGCATAGGAAGATGCGGCAAAGGAGTGGGATCCCAGCCCACTCGTTCGTGGACGATCCTGCCGTCCACTGACCACGCGATGTGGCTCGGTCGCCAATCGATCGCGTAAAGGTGGAAGTCCAACGTGGCGTCAAAGCCGAGGTCGATGCGGCAGGGCGAGCCCCGATAGCCAAAACCTATCGCCGCTCCGTCGTCACCGGGGTTGAAGTAGACGTTGACGAGCATACTTTGCGAGTCGCCACCGGGCAGTTCGATGTCGATCTCCTGCCGAGGTGAGTCCCGATGGAGAAAGAAACCGGTGACGAGGCCAGAGCCGCGAGCGGCCTTTATCTCGACCTCGAAGCGCCCGTGCTGGAAGGAGTCCACGGATGCGAAGGCGCCGGAGCGGTACGGCCGGTTCCCGGCGACAGTTTTGCTGATGACGAGTTGCGCCCCGTACTCATCATGCACCAGACCTTCTCGCGTGAACGACGCTAGATTGCCCGGAAAGGTCTCGACGAGCACTGCGAAAAAGGGCGTTGCGGCCGTCATCTCTGCATGTATGAGGCACCTTCCTGCCAGCTGCATGGGTTGACCCGTGGGAGGCCTTGAATCCCAACCACTTTCTGAAGGCAGTACCCAAGGTGAATCGTCCAGCCGATGAGCTTTTCGTCGGCCAGGTACAGACACATGCTCCGGACCAGGACGATCATCTCGGAAGATTCTCCAACCTCGGGGAGCTCCAACAGGGAACGCCTGAACGGGTCGGCTGAGGCGGAGAAGGGCGCAGAGCGGCTCCCACGACTCAACGTCCGCTCGGCCAGGCGAAAGTAGGGCGGTCCGGGAGGGCGGCAGGTGTCCGGGTTTCAGCTTGTGCCGGAGAGCAGCGTTCGCCTCCAAGATGAACTTGGTATCTGTTCTTGCGACTGCGGCGGATAGTGCGTCCGGAGTGAGGGGAGCGTCGACGAAGGCGTCGAACACTTCGAAGAGATTCGGAAGATCTCGCGAGTGGATCGCCTTTTCGTCGCCATCAAACGCCCGAACGCGTAGTCCGAGCATCGATAGTGCCATTGCAAGGCCTTCGTGTTCGCCAACGGCGGTCCAAGCTAAGACCGGGCCGGCATGTGACTTATTCGGCGACATAGGACCCGAGCTCGCATCGACAATTCCTGCCCGTGCCAAGAACGGTAGGATGGAATAAGAATTGTCTGAGCCACTATCCTGTCTCTGCATAATTGCGGGCGTGGAAAGCGCAAGTGCACCAAGTTCCTCGAAGCGATAGTTGATCCACATGTCGACGGGACCGACCACGGGCATCGCTCGCAGAAGGGCAGCCGCGCCTTCGCGAGACAGCACGTAACCGGAAAGGAACCAGAGTCCTCGCTTCGGCCGGAACAGCGCATCGCAAACATCAACACGCTCCGCCGTTCCACCGGCGTCCTCATAGGAGAGATAGAGCAAACGCGGTCCGCCCTCAGCGCGGCAACGTCGGAGGGCGGCACGCCAACCGCGGTCGATCGCTGCTGCGGCGCCACGTTTGAACCAGACATCGTCTTCAAGCACTAACACATGATCGTCGGAACCTGTTGCGATCGCCTTCCATGCCTCTATGTGCGACCTAGCGATTGCCACTTCCTGCGGCGTCATTCTGATTGGCTCCTCGACGTCGAAACACTCTTCTAATCTCGCGTCTGGCTGGACGTGGAGTTGATCACCGACTCGGTAGGTCGAATCAACGTCAACCGTTGCTGCAACGGCACGGCGATCGCGGGCGTCCACTGCTGGCAGCCGACGCGATATAGAGGTAAGCGGAGCACCGTCGGACGTCCGGAACCGGCTTAGCTCGCGTAAAGTGCGCCGCAACCGTCGCGGTTGCCGATCGAGGTTCACGATCAGAACCATTCCGATCATTCCCTTGCCAGTGCCGAACGCCGAGATCCGGCCGCCGGGAATGACGCTTGTTATGGCGCGCAACGCGCGGAACGCAAATCTCAGGAGATGACCTGAAGTTCTTAGGAGATTCATGACCTGGCTCTCTCTGCATCGCGCCTCAGCAACCGAACACATTGCGCCAGTTGCGAGTATCGCCTCGATAGGACAGGTCCCAACGCGTTTCCGCGACAGAGTCCCAGTCGCGCAGCAACTCGAAGTCGCAGGGAAGACCGGCCAGCTCGAGGTGGCTCGCGTGGACTGCAAGAGCGACCGTAAAATTGCCGGGCCCGGTGGTGGACTGAATCTCGGGAAAGCGTTCCTCGCCGAGCAACTTGTCGGTCGCACGAACAAGCGCGCGTCGCAGGACCGGATGGTTGGCGGGTGCAGCGATTGGGTTGTTGTTGATGTAGAAGATGCGGTCGTCGGTCGGCAGATCGGCTCGCCAGATCTCGTGCGCCGGCACCATCCCGCCAGCCAGGATATCGTAACACAAAGGCTGCACCTTGAGCCTGCCATCTCGGAAGATGTGTCTCCAGTCGTCTCCCAGCAGCACATCGTCCGCATCGACGTAGAGACCGCCCTCCGCGAGTACAAAGCACATACGCAGATAATCGCAACGCATCGCTGGGTGGCTACAGCGCGCGAATGCCTGACGCTCGCGTTCACCATATGCATCAGCGATGTATGCAGCTGCAGATGAGTCGTCGAACATGTAGAACTCGAAGCCGTCGTCGCCGAGGCGATCCCAACTATTGAGGCAGACGCGGACGTCCTCTGGCAGATCGGATGGGTCGTGCCAGTACCTGATAAGCCTCTTCGGGATCAGCGCCGACTCGGTGCGGAAGTCCTCGGATGATCTCGCTGAGCACTCGAACTGCTGCAGAATAAGGTCTCGGATGAAGGCGGATCGCAGGCGATCGCATTCCTCAAAGCCGGTTGAGTAGGGATCCATGTTCTTTGAGTCCTTGAAAAGCCAGTTCGAGAGTTGAACAGTACCGCTGATAAGTCCTTCCATGGCGGAGCGCCTCCAGGTATCGTGCTGCGTTCGCTTACTATCCGCCGTCAGCGGTGCGCTGCGTTCAGATACGCCTGATACCGCCGGGAACTCTTCAGGAGATATGATCGCCCCTCGACCACGAACCCGTCAAGACCGTGCTCGACGATATAAGCATCAAGATCGGTCATGTTATTTATCAAGCCCTTACCTTTGAAGTTAAGAGATGTGTTGCACAGAACTCCGTACCCAGTGCGAGCTTTGAATGCGACAAGTAGATCGAACAGATTATTGTTAGTTGTCGATGTGACCGTTTGGAGGCGAGCGGTTCCATTCACATGCGTGACGGCAGCCAGTGCGGCTGTAGTCGAACGGTACGTATACAGCATATATGGACTTTCGCAGTCGCATCCGAACCACTTCGTGGCATCATCTCGAAGACAGACAGGAGCAATCGGGCGGAATTGTTCACGCTGCTTGATCTCGTTCAGTCGCACTCTGGTTCCATCTCGAAACGGAGCGGCGAGGATGGACCTGTTGCCGAGCGCACGAGGACCGATCTCATATTTCCCATTCACCCATCCCAGTATGAGGTCGTATGCCAGCATGTCCGCGACCTTGGCGTGATCTTTCTCATAGATGTCATATCTGTCCAGATCGATCGCGGCTTCCGCTCGGAATCCCACGCCAGAATAGACGTCCCAATCAATCTTCGGATTTCCGGTATAGCGGAACTGTGCATCGATCGCCGTGCCGATGGCGGATCCTGAGTCGTTCGCTACCGGAGGGATGAAGACTTCGGAGAAGAGGCCTGTCTCCCTCCACTTGGTGTTCCAGTCGCAGTTTAGACCGCACCCGCCCGCAATCACCAGCGGTTGACCTTTCTTTAGGTTCGCCCTCGCGAACCGGTAGAAAACGTCGAATATCGCATCGCTGTAGATCCCCGCAAAATTGCGAAATTCAGGATCATCTAGGCCCACGTTGAGATGAGGTGCCCGCATGAGATCGTGGTAGTCGCTCAGTTTTTGGTAGGGGCCGTCCAGCAGGAAGCCGAGCAGCTTCTTCTCCTCGGCGGAAGGCGCGCTGCGATTTGAGAACGACGCGAGCGCCATCAGTTTCCCCGGGTCCGAGTGACGGGGGTACGGCCCGTCCTTTGGGAATGCAGGGTCAGCCAGGCCGTAGAGCACTCCGTATCGAAATCCCGGTTGATTTAGAACATCGGCGACTAGCGTGATGTTCAGTTCGGGATCAATCTCGTAGAATGCACCGATCGCTCCTTCCCACACCAGCGCGTAACATGAAGTTCCCTTTGATAGTGCGGACATGCCGAACGCGCAGAGTATGTGCGACCGTTCATGTGAGGACGAGAAGTAGTCTACTTTGCCCCGCAGAAGTCGTCCTTTTTCCATTACGGCATCTGTTTTCGCGAGGCCGCGGTACCCGCCGTTGTTGGGCGATCCGTGTAGATATTCGCGATGATCTCGCGGCCACCAGCCGCCCATGCAGATGACGTCAGGAAGGTCTTCAAGCTGACCAACAGCGTCTAGTACATCAGTGATGGATACTGCAGAATATCTATAGTTGGAGTCTTTCTCCGATTCGATTGAAAACATCAAACGAGAGTCTTGGAGAAAGGCAATCGCGCCATCGTGGCCGGGGTTGTAGGAGAGGATTTTCATGTCTTATGACTGGCGAATCAATAAGTGCCGCAGCACGATCTTCCTGGGTCGTAGCAAGGCTGAGATTTCTGCTCGGAATTCAGACAGTAATTGATTCGCTGATCCTTAGCAACCTTCAAAGTCAGCCATTGGTCAAATTTAAGATGATACTAGTTCTTCCGGCCGGCTATGCATGCATGGTGGTCGTTCCGCATTACCGGCTGTGACCCTGGAATTACCTCTGCTTACCTCACCAAGGGAGTCATTTGACAAGGCTCTGTCTCGAATTAGAGTACATAGCCGATGAAGCCTATGGAAGGAAGCCATGCATGGCGCGGCACGGACTCACAGACGGGCAATGGAAGCAGCTGGGGGAGCCACACGTCGCACCGCGCAGGAACGGATCCAGAATTCCCTGCCTCGCTGAGCCACACGGAGCATCAGTTCCGAAGAGACTGCGGGGGGAAGCCTCCCATCGGTAAACAACTCGGCTGTCTTGCGGAAGTCTAACTGGATACGGATGGCCGCTCATTTTCTCCAGGTATTACATGGAAATCAAACGTCGATTGGAAACTTATCTTCTTGGCCTGTCCGCCGCGGAATTTGCGATTCCCACGCTCTGACACTGGGTAGAAAAAATTCTATAGCCGTCCTTTTTGCCCCGAGATTTTGAGGCTAATTGCGTGCATCGGTCCGACACACCGAAGCAGTTTCAAGTCGTCGGTTGTCGGTCGTCGGCCTAGGTAGAATGATCCCTTGTGGAAATCTGAAAAGCTTTGTGAAAGTGGCGAACTTTATCGAATTGGGTGAATCTTCGATCATTGTAAATGTGATTCCTCTTTTGTCGAAGATTCCCAGCCCCATCCGGCCTGCCTTTCATCATCCGGGGCGGGGCCTGGTCATCCGTGGACGAATTTCTGGCTCATGGAATACGCCTCATCATTGGGTAATGTGAATGTGGACGTACGCATGCTTTCCATAGACCGCAGAAACTCTTTCTGGTGTTCGAAGAACCGAGATGCAATCGGTCCGTCAGAAATTGACAATTTTTTTCAAATTAGCCTGTTTAGGTCAGGCGAACCAGATTTGGCGATTGCAAAATGAGATCCTGTGACGACGAACATCGCCTAGATCGCCGCGACTGACTTCGCAGAACCTCCGACACACAGGAACATTACGATGACGCAAGGTAAAGACATGACCCGTAGAGTCGCTTTGGCAACAGTAGGCACAGTTGGAGCAGGGACCCTACTCGCTGAGTTCGCTACTGGGCAGCAGGGCGACGCAAAAAAGGATGAGGGTTATAAGACTATCGCCGAACTCAATCTATCTGAGCCGATAGTTAGCATCAACGGCCCGTTTCCCACCGTCCTCCGGGGAGCCAAAGTTGGTCAATTGATTCAAGTCCAGATTAGCTTTCCAATCTCCCCTCCGTTCCCGACATCGGCGAAAGTGGAGCCAGATTCTGACATTTTCAGCGTGATCGGGGTTTACCGCACGGAAGGTGAGATCGCAATTCTTACGCCTAAGCCCAAGCAAGGAGCAATTGGCGTTGGCTTCCTTAGCGTCTTCGTGACGGCCAAGAAAGCGGGAAAGGGGAACTTCACAGTCAAGGTCAAGTTGGATGGCGGAACTGTCAAGAGTGTCCCATTCGCCTTCAACATCGGGAACGCCGACAAGTAATTGGAATTGCTCGATACGAGTGTGCTGGTCATCCGGCGGTCGAGCTTGCCCGATGAAATCGGATGGCAGGTACATCGGCGGTCGCCGATGACTCGTCCATTTTTCGTCGTCGTTGCTGAGACCCGGGCAACGGTGCCCAATCGCGTTTGGAGGCTATCAAATGCCATTTGACGTGCATGACTTTCTGAGTGTCCCTCAACGTTTACGCGGATCGCGGTGGATCGCCCGCGCAATCCGCGCGGCGATAAAGCTCGAATTCTTTACGATTCCACCTTATCTGACAGCGATGTGGTCTGTAAAAGACGACCAGCATCCAGTTGTCGATCAAATCCGTTGGATTGTCCGTGACGAAATGTCGCATCTTGGGCAAATGTGCAACCTTGCCCGGTCCCTGGGTTTTTCCGTCAATTTTGGCACGTCGATTCCAGCGTATCCAAACAAACTACCGGGGAACGTGAACCCATTTTGTCTTGTCGCGCTTGAACCGCTTTCGAAATGCCTTGTGGGACGGGTATTTCTAGAAATCGAAAAACCTGAGTTCACGCCGATTGCTCCCTTGGCACTGGCACGAACCGTACCAACGATCGGAGCATTTTATGGCGCGCTTCAGGATGCATTGAAACGGGCCAAGCCGACGTTCAAACGGCGGAATCAGATCACGTACAATGAGCCGAGCCACGGTGTAGTCATCAATCCGATCCTGCGTGTGGACGACGCGCTCAATGAAATCGAACGAGTAAAAGCAGAGGGTGAAGGAACGATTGCAAGTCCAGTCGGTGAGCCAGTTCCTGCCGGCCCGCCCGGAAAAGGGCGAGTGGCTCATTACTATCGTTTTGAGGAAATGCTACGCGGGAAGCGATTAGTATATAAGACGGGTGCATGGAGTTATTCGGGAAAAGCAATTCCATTTCCAGATTCCAGTGGTATTTTTCGCATGGCCAAAGTTCCACCGTCAGGATACCCGGGAATCGCGGACGATTTTAATCAGCTTTACACTCAGGCAGTTGATCTGCTTCAAAAGGTATGGCAGACAACTTCTGCGGCAGAGGCAGACAAGGCACTTCAGGCATCTATTGAGATCATGTCGTTGCAAATGGCCGATGCGGCCAGAGATCTGATGGACAAGCCAATTGCTTCGTCGGGCGGATTGTGGAACTACGGACCATCGTTTCAATACGGCCTATAATCAATTCTTCGGAGAGTAAGGAGCAGAGATGCGGAATTTTCTGAGAGTTATATGTACAGTCCTTTGGGTCCTGGGGGGGACGGCAACATGTTTCAGCAGTGACTATTCCGTTACGTTTAACAAGACACTACCCAATTCTCTGATCGTGCAAATCGGAAATAGCTCATACCACACATTCGTAATTTGGGGCACCAGCTACACGCCTGTCAAGAGAAACGGGGTTCTTGTCAAAGAGGGATCATTGATGACCAACGCTTCTGACTACCCAATAGTTTCGATTCATATCAAGAACCTCGCTGGAACGTTTGATATACCGGCCGATGCCGGCGGTGGAGTGTTCACTGACGTTTGGGTGTCAAATGACAAAACGGAAGCGATTTTTAATGGTGCATTGATCGACCCCGGAAGCAGTTTGTGGATGAAGGTTGCCCCAAAGGGGCCCAATCCGGACCGTACGCTTCAGGGTATGTTTTCCGATAAAATGATAGTGCCGGACAAGTCAAAATGGAAACGGATCGCTGCGCTAAGTCAGGATGAGGTGTGGAACCGCCTGCTTGCGTCGTTACCACAGAAGCATCGCACGATCAAACTGTTCGGAAAATCCGCCAACGGGCAGCGATTTTTCCTTCTGAGTGATGAAGGGCAGTTTTTTTGGTATGACGAAAAAGATGGCCAAGCGAAGAGGGCAATACTGAAGTCACCTGTCTCTGCGGATGTAAACCGGATTGTATTCGAGAATGAAGGCGATCGTGAAGGGGTTGCCCTTTACGAGAACGACGTTCGTGTGTTCGTTCACATGCCGTAAATTCAATTTGTAACGCTCCCCATCGGGACACCTACCTAGCAGCAGTTTACCGTCCATGCGGAATCGAAGGCGACGAACTTAACAAATTTAGACAACGGTTTCTGTCGGAATCGAGCACGAGAAACACGGATCGCGACGCTATTCCGAAACCATGTGCGATAAGAAGGAGCGGTTTTTCAAAGGTCTATAAGAGATCGGCGGGAACCGATAGTTGCCGAATGCGCTTGGCCAGTGCACAATTGCTTCAGCAGGACGAGTGTCATAATCCCAGCACTTTGCTGAAATCTACTCGGCATGCTCTCCCGCCGTTTTGAGTGGAGGCAAAGAACATTTCAATAGGAGCAGCGACGATGGCGCGACATGAAGTGCATATGAAACAGGGTCCCAATCGCTACGACCCGGAGACTGTCACGATCCATATCAACGACGAAGTCGTCTGGGTCAACGACGGGGGCACACACAACGCTGCGGGCGACAATGGGTCGCCAGGCGGCTTCGACACGGGCGATGTGGTCGGCACATCGGCACCCAAGCAGTTCAACGTCTTGAGCACCGACCCGCACGGCTTTAGGTATTCTTGCACCGCCCACCACCCAACTATGGTCGGTCATGTGATCGTCGTCCCGGCTGGAACGCCGTTGGCGCCCCCGGCCAAGAAGGCGGACGGGAAATCGTACTGAAGCCGTCGTCCCAAGGCAAGCAGCGGGGCGAGCCCCGCTGCTTGCGGGCTATTTAGCCGCGTCCGTAGATTAGCTCTTCGAGCACTCCGCGTGGGAGTATGTCCTCTCCACGCCTCGGCCGATACGTGCAGCGTCCCGTAACCTCCAACATCACATGACTCAGGATTCGTCCCATGAGGATTCTCTCCCCCACGCGTCTCCTCCCAGTGTGCGCTTTTATCGCGACCGTCGCGTTCGTCTCTGGCACAGGGCAGGCCGACCCGACCCCTCCTCCGTGCATGAAACCTTGCCCTGCCCCGCCGTCATGGTTCCCGGTCACGCCGAAGCCCCTGTATGAGAAGCCCGATCCCGATTCCGACTGCGATTTCTACAAGGCGGCCTGGCAGACCCTGCTCTACATCACCCAGCCGGATACTCCCAGTGGCACCATGGCACGATTCCTTTCATTTGAAACCAAGGACGATCTCTACGGCGGCCAGGTCGCGTCGCGATTCCCCAAGGCGGGGAAACCCACCTTGCTGCTGGCACCACGCCTGAAGAAGCAGAAGATGCCGCTCTCGAGCTCGGACATCCTCCAAGCCCAGTCGCAGGGGCTCCTCGTTGATAAGAGCGGCAGGGCAGTCTATTATTCGATCCACCTCAACGACGTCTTTGCCAACTTTATCCGGAGCAATGGATACACGGACTTCATCAAGTCGAAGTTCGCGCCCGGCGATTATGAGTTCCCTCGCGGAAGCCTGGAACTTAAGGCGTCCTGGCGGATCGTGCCCGACGACGAGCCCGCAGAGGTCACGGCCAAATATTTCGTAGTGTCCGACGCCATGGTCTCGAAGCTGAAATTGAACGCCAATGGCCAGATCGAGATCGACCCGAATGACACAGCTTCCGCGAGGGTCGCGCTGCTGGGGATCCACGTGGTTGCCATCCTCGACGGCCACCCTGAGTTTGTCTGGGCAACTTTTGAGCACTCCGACAATGCCCCAGATGGCTCGACGAAAGGCGACAACACCGCGAACCAGGACCCTGATAAGCCAATCGACACTAAGGGGAAGGAGTTCATCCTCTATAAGAAGGGAACCATCGCGTCCGAATGTAACAACTTTGGTGCGGCCGATGTCAAGAATCTCAAGCTCAACGAAAAGACGCAAACGCTCTCCCCACCGTCTCGCGTCTTCCGCCTGTTCCCCTTCGGCGAGGACGAGTCGCCCTGCACCATCCAGGACCTCAACGATAGCGTTCATCAACAGATTCTGGCGCTCAAAACGAAGATTCCCAAAGCGCAGTTCGACCGGCTCTCCGTCTGGAGGAATTACGACCTCAAGGGCGCGATCTGGCTAAACAACCCCGCGTATT
>JAQGHT010000969.1 GCA_028291565.1 Planctomycetaceae bacterium
CGCTTGTACTCACTTCTCCACCGAGTGAAACAGAGCCATCGAGATAACGGGCCGCGTCGTTACGTTCAAAGGCCGGCTCGTAGCTGTCGCGACGCGATTGCTCATAAGTCGCCACCTGTCGCCAAGCCGGTGAATCCTGCAGCGAGATCTCGCCAGTGCCATCAGAACTTGTCGCTTTGGTCTCATCCCACACATCGATTTGCGTGACTGCACCATCGATTTCTTTGATCGCCAAACCAGCCAATTTCGTCGCTTCGGGCCACTCCATGACATAAATGCCAGGATCCTGAACGGAGAGCGCGGATTTGCGCTTGGCATCCCATTCACCGGCGGCGTTGACTTCTCCCGAACTCACTCGGATTTTGGCTTGCGAAGTGACATCGGCGAATCGTCGCCGAAGCAATTTTAGACCTTCAAATCTGGCGAACCAATTTTCCTTCTTTTCGGCGCCTCCCTTCGGCGAAGAGCCGCCACCGACTTTGTCGACATCAATTCCGTCAAGGCCTTTGTCCTTCGGCGTTGTCTCTGCAATCAGGTCGTCGACGAGGTTGTCTTCGCTCGCATCCTTTGCCCGGCGAACTCGAATCCGCAGCCCCTGTGTCCGCACCTGCGGGGGCATGGGAATACAAGTCCAACACGGCCACACCTTGTCGACCGCCTTTTGCCAGTCCTCATCGCGATTCGGATTGGGCGGATATTTCGCATTCTTCTTGAGCACGCTGACGTCGACCAGAAATTCCGGTCCCACGGACGGCAGCACCAGACTGCCAAGCGGTACAGGTTCTTTAAAGGCAAGGACGATGTATTGATATTTTCCGTCGCCTGAAGTGTCTATCGTGATGGGGAACACGGATTCCCGTTTGTCCGGTTGGACTTGTCCCTGCCCGGCTGGCGTTCCCGCCAGGCGTAACAGCCGCAGGAAATCGAGCCGTGGATTCGGTTGTACGCGACGCGTCCCCAGGGGATCGGCGATGCGCTCCGAAAACTTCGGCCAGCAGTGTTCCAGATCGACGATGTCGGCCCGCGTGGCATTTTCCAGCCAGGGCATGGGTGAATTCATCGCAATCACGACTTGCCCGTTGTGTGCGGCCAATCCGATGACTTGGCCCTGACGCTCGGCCGAGGTCAACGGAGTCAATCGTTCGACCTGGTGCGTTTGCGGATCGAGTCGATGCAGCGTGTCCCGTTCGACAATGTAGACGTGGTGTGCGTCGCCGGCCAATCTGCCTACGCCGACGAACGGGGCGAAACTATGTTTGCCCCAGAGTTTCTTCCCCGTGAGATCGCACTCGATCAAACAGACTCCGGCTTCCACACCCGGCGCTCCGAAATACAAACGGTCGCCGCAAACTGCACCGGAAGTAATCGGCGCATGGTCCGCGAGCCACCCGTTGGCGCCCGATTCGCCCGTCAACCACGGTGTTCGGTCTGCGAAGAACTGCGGTGCATTGGGATAAACCGATAGCTGATACTTGAGCCCCAGCGGCGGAGACGTAATGGCCTTCCAGCGGTATTTGCCGGGAGGGACTGTCAGTCCGCGATAATCTTTCAGGTCCCAATGCTCGACGTTCGAGCCTTTGGAGCGATCGACTTGCGCCACGAGATTACGAATCGTACGGCCGTTCGCGTCGGTGACGACCATCGCCAACTGGCCGTCGAACGGTTGTTGATACGCAATGGGCCGGCCCGTGAACGACTGAGTCGCAGTGTCATTACTGGATTTCGCAGCGACCGATAAAGCGGCCATTTGCCCAATTGAGGCGATCGGCCCGCGATTGCAATTGGTCATTTCCAGCTTGATGGCCAAAGTCTTAAGCGGTGCGAAAGTCAACAATCGATCATGCAGGCGTTCGCCGTTGCCCCGCTGTTCATGAGCGACTTCGAAATTCACGCGTGCCCAGGCACTCGGCGGCGCAATCGCGGGGTTCAAACCTTCCGGCCCGCGATACGCGAGGATGCGAAATGTATCGGCGTTGCTGCTGAGCCACACGGCGTTGAGAGATTGCGCTTCGTCCCACGAGAGGACATACCACGAAGGGGTCACGTCGCTGATTGGCCCGCGTTGAAGTTGCTTCGGTGCACCGGGGCGAGGATCTTTGTTCGTATTCACCCAATGCTGGCCGAGCGGAACCGAGTTGGGATGCGATCCAAACGGAGCTTGCTCACCGCTACCCACGGCAGAAGGCGTGAGATTATTGAACTGTGTTTTGGCGAGGAGCAAGCTGAGCCGTCCATGATATTCGCGATTGGATGTCAATCGCACCGCGTTCGTTTGAAAGCCCCTGGCAAATGTGTGCAGCGGCGGAATCGCCTGCCAATCGGACGGCTTGGCCTCAGCGATTGAGCCAGTAAAAATGGGACGCAGGACTTGGGCGGTGAACTGGGAAGTCTCGCCCCCGCACGTACTCAACAGAGACGTCCCCAATGTGATCGGACGGCGCAGAACAAGTGTGAGCTGAAAGCCTTTCGGTAAGTTCACTTCTGGATGGCGTCTAATTTCCGGCTGTGAATCTGCCGGGGGACTGACCTGGAAGAAACGTTCGAATTCCCGCTTTTCGAACGGCGCCCGTTCGCCATTCGCCAAAATCGAAGATTGCGTGAGATCCACGTCACCGATCGTCACGGCGGCAGGCCAGACGTCGTCAGCGCCGCGCGCAACGGCGGAAAACAATGTCAACGCCAACCCCACGCACCAGACTGGAATCCATCGACTTCGTTGCATGCGTTTCACTCTTCTTACTCGGCGAGACAAAAACTCATAAGCTGCACAGCAAACACCACGACGTACAAAGACTCTATGGCGCACGGGCGACAGAAGTTACGACAAAATATAAACTCCGGTCGAAAAAGCGGTTTGGCGGACAAATCCCATGCTGGTTGACAATGCAAAAGGCAGTGAATCGCTGGCCTTCAGGACCGGAGAATCAATAAGTGTCTGAACTCTCCTAGACCCGGAGGGCGACGCCGTGAAGGATTTTCGTAGCTGAATTCGTGAGAATTCGGGCCGATCGATGTGTTCCGTCCAAAATTTCACGATTTCAGCTACGTGGAATTCGGCGGCCCAAAATCCCTTACGGCGTTACCGCTTTAGGTTTTGGATTCAGCTTTCGGTTTGTAATGAGCCGAGCCGCCAAATCAGAAGCCAGTTTTCCGGTTCGAATGCTTCCAATCCGGTAGAGACGCTGATTGTCCCATTCTCGGCCCGCTCAAAATCATAGGGTGTCGCCATATCGACAATCGAATCCTTGCCAAGCCATCTGTTCCGAACAAACTCCTTGGGATCTTGATTCGTTTTGTCGAGTGGCAAATAGACTATTCGGCACCGATCTCGAGTCAAAGTCACCGTCACGCCGATGATTGACCGCACGGAGCCTGCGGGAACATGGTGTAGCATCCACCCGGGTGCTGTCGTATCGACGTGCTGCCATTCTACGAGCGTCTCTGGAAATGCTCGAACCGCTGACCAAGATTCAAGGTGATCCAGAACGTACTCGAGATACTTGTCGCTCGAAGCACACAACAAACATTTTGGCGTCAACAACACCAAAAAGGTCCCTTGCCAAGGCTTCGGTTTAACCCAGCCATCCATGACAGTTGTCTTCCCAAGGACAAATACTTCATGGCCGTTATGCCTTCGAATCTGATCTGCTCCTGCACGAATAAGGTCGGTCCATTCTTTCGCTGCAGTTCCCAAATCATCCTTGAAGAGGATGATCGAACACCCCTCACTCCGCACTGACCCAAATTTGCTGACGACTTCCGAGTTGCGCTCGCCACGCACCGCCACCAGGACTTTCCGTCCCCCAAGAGGCTTCAGATATTTTTTATGTACTGGCTCGAAGAGACCTTCCAGCACGAATAGCTGCCCACCATAACGAAAATCTCGCAGGGGACCAACCTGCTTCTGTGGTTCTGGGCCTGGCATTTCAAACGCCTGTGCGACATGCAGCGTATCGGAATCCGTCGGCAGCCAGCCAATCGCACCTCGAATTTCTGGCGACAATCCGGCCGGTGCAAGCTCCCTACCAAGTACCGCACTCGGCGGGACAAAGCTCCACACCAAGATCATCAGAAACAGGATGTGCCCAAACATGACATGGTCTCGTCGATTCGATTGCCGAAAAATATTTCTTACGAAGTGGACGCCTGACGAATTGCGATCTATTCGTCTTCAAGGAAGCAGACGGTTAGAAAGTGCGTTGAACTTTTGCGCCTTGTGGCTTGGGTGAACACTCTATGTGAATTCAATCCCTGCCATACTCGTGATTAGAATCGATCTTAACGTGTGGGATGCGTCGCGTCACGAATTTTTTGAGACAATTCGGCGAACCCCCGACACCTGGGTTTGTCCAAGTGATTCGGCCACGTAATCTTGTAATCGAAGTGGCTGCCAGAACAGACCGATGCACTAAGGCGTGCATGTCGTTGAGGTGTTTCAACCAGCACGCTCGTTGCTGTCGCCAGCAGCGAGCGTGCTTCAGACTCTCTTGAAAAAGTGCGTGACACCAGGTGTTCGGCACGATAAGATGGTGTTGAAATCAATGTGGCTGGGATTGAATCCAAGCCACAAAGCGGAAAAGTTCAACGCGCGGTCTATCAAGCATGCATCCATGCAGCTGGATAGATCCCAATTCGTTTTAGGCATCCGAAAACCTAATTCCGAATCCTGGATGGAAAGCCGCAGGGATGTCGTTTAGAATTGAAGGTGACATCACTGGTATCGAAGTAATCGCCCGTAACAACGGGATTCGTTCACTCGGCCGCCTCAAGGCGAAATACGGACCGGGAAGGTGGCGCAAGTTGAAGGGCTTCGCCAGAGTACGTCTTTCAAATGGAAAGATTCGACGTGCGGAACTCCACTGGTATGAAGCAAACGGAATTGGCAAAGTTGACTTCAAAATCAAGCAATTCATCGACTAATAGGCCGAAAGTAGTTCCCACAACCATGCTGGTTGGGCTTTGCCTGGAAAGCAATGTTAACGTGGATCTGGATCCGGGACGTCTATATCAACTCTTGCCCGATCGAAAGGCAAAGCTGGCAGGATATGTCCGCGTTGTCGACGAATCTGGCGAAAGTTACCTCTATCCAGCGTCTTACTTTCGTGCACTCAGATTGTCGTCGTCCATCGCCAAGAAGCTTCTTCGAGTCACATGACTCTTAGATGCGGCTTTCGAATAGACAAGTCTTCTTCAGGGTAACTTGTAATCCCCATTCTCAGGGCAGGTCAAACCAGTTCTCAATTTCGACTGAAGGCTTCAATGTACCGCCTAACAAATTCACTGTCCAAGTAGCCCGGTGGTTACCCTTTCAGTCGTTCGTTGCGCAACTTGACGCTGAGAGCAAGGTAGTCGCGCATGGTCTCGAGCCCGAACTCGGTGGCAATCGATTCGACTTTCAGATCAGGTCGCCGCGATGCCATCAAAAAAATTCCTTCCGGCTCCCAGACGTCGACGTCAACATCGGGACGGTACTTGTCACAGATCGCGGGAAGCTTGTCCTGATTGTAGTCGAGATGATACAGCTCGCGATTGATGACCACGTCGGCAACCGCCCAGGGCGGCAAATGCTTTCGTTGAACCTGGAACGTGCTGGCCCCCTGCTTCACCAGATATCGGCCGTTCATGTCAATGATGGCACTCTCGGCGCCGTATGAGACAACGACCGCGAAACCGTATCGCAACGCCCAATGCTGCAACAATTGCCCGCCCCAGAACATCGACGGCCAGAACACCAGACGAGCTCGCTGACGTTCCAATTCCGCGGCGACTTGATCGAAGTTCGCATCAAAACAAACAGCGGCTCCGACTCGGACTCCATCACATTCGGCCACGGGGACTTCGTGCCCAGGACTGATGCCCGCTTCCAACTCGGGGATCGTGGGATAATTCTTGCGATACACTAACACCAGTTTTCCCTGACGATCGACAATCGGCACCGAGTTGTAAGTGCGCCCCGCAGACCGCTCGAGAAACGGCGCGATGATCGCCGTGTTGAACTCTTTCGCAATCTTGCCGACTTCAGCGACATACGGCTCCAAGTCCGGTGCGGTTGCGACTCCCTTTTCGAATCCAGCTCCGACACACGTACAGCCTTCGGGATAGCAGATGAAGTCGGGCCGCTCCTTCGCGACTTTGGCGGTCATTTCGCGCAGTGCCTGCAGATTGACACCCGACTTCCGATGATCGTGAAAGGGTAGCGCATAG
>JAQGHT010001003.1 GCA_028291565.1 Planctomycetaceae bacterium
AATTGATTCGAGCTTTGGGGAAAATGCAGACTTCGGGGCCAATTATTGAATGTGCCTCGCAATTGCCGATCAATCTCGTGCCGCTCGGTGATTGCGACTTGCTCGACTTTCCAATTCAATGGAACAAATCGCTGTGCTGCGTTCCAGACCAGGCTGGTGCGAGAAAATGCCGCAAAGTATTCACCACCTGTTTGGCCGTGCTCTCCTTTGACATCGGCCAGCTGCGTGCCAATTCGATTCAACAGCCGACCTGCTTCTTCATAAAGGCCCGCATTCGTCCACAGTTCAACCAGAAACTGACACGCCGCAAGCGCTGCCGGATCACTTCCTAAATGTTCTTGCCAGACTGTGAATTCCGCCGCCTGTGCCTGGCCATCGTCCACATACTTCCGAGCCAAAGCCAGCCGCACACGAGTACTTTCCGGCAGACTGGGATGCCGCAGCAGAAATGACCGCATCTGAGCTGGCTTACCTTGGTCAATGATTTCTTGCGCTGTCAACTCGTTTTCGAGAAGTCCGCACTGGGCGGGAGCTTCCCGAGCAATGCGGTCCGCCAGCGTGGAACTCCACGCTTCGGCTGTCAGAAGGCGTTCTGAGTCGTCCAACGAACGTAATGGTTTGTCGACATTGAGTGCGAGCAATTCGCGAGAGGTCTGTC
This sequence comes from Planctomycetaceae bacterium, assembly GCA_028291565.1. Lineage (GTDB taxonomy): Bacteria > Planctomycetota > Planctomycetia > Planctomycetales > Planctomycetaceae > JAKFVC01. The sequence continues at coordinate 659 of JAQGHT010001003.1, forward strand.
TCGCGGCGCCCCAGTTGGCTCGGCGAATTTCTTCTTCGCCTTTCACTAATAGATATTGCGCGAAATGCTCGGGAACTTCACAAGCTGCGGCGAACTCGGCGAGCGAAGCCGCGCGTTGATCGGGAGCTTGAAGAAGTTCTCGCCAGGCGAGTTCCCGGGACACTTGCCGCACAGCCGCCCGGTCGGCATCATTCTGGGCTGCACTCAGTGCGCGTTTCAGCTGAGCCTTTGCGGCATCGAGTCGCCCGAGTCGAAAATAAACTTCACTGATTTCGAGCAGGTCGGCAAATCCACCTCGCGAGGCCTCAGGACGTTGTTCCAATTCCGCCAGACGTTCTGCCGCCTGGGGAAAGACCTGCAATTCCAAGCCGTTTTCCGAAATCACGTCCTGACCATGAGCAATCAGATTGCCCAGCTGCACACCTTGAGTCGGCAGCGAATAGCCGATTTCCGTTCCATCCTGGACATTTAAAGAGAGAACGCGACCATCATTCACCGGAAGCAAAAAGCTATCCTGTACCGCCACACCAACACCGGCAATCACGGGAACCCTTCGCAACCACAACGGAGAACCGTCCTTGGCTCCAAGAGCCTGTACGAAGTTCCCCCCCACTGCCAGCAGCCGGTCTCCAGCGAGTACCGCCAGGTACTTCGCGTCGCGACACTCAGACACCCAGATCCTGGCCCCCGTCTTTAAATCAACACAATGGACATGATCGGCCAGATTCGCCGACGCATCACCAGGAGCGAGATAATAAACATGTCCCTCGTGAATCAAAGGTGGATTCGGAAAATCCGCTTCCGTGGATTGTTCGACGCTGTTATGCAGCGTCACGTTCAGATATTTTTGTGGCTTCGGCCGCCACCGATAATCGTAAGTCCAGAGAAACTCGCCCGTCAGCTGATCCAACCCGACCAGTACGCCAGCACCTAACGGACAGACCAATACGCCACGAGCTCCCGCGATGAAACATGCGGGAGCGAGCCGCGGGCGATCCCCGAGCATCGGCGATTCTCGCGATGGAATCGGCACGTAAGCCAACGTCTGGCGCCACAAAACATGTCCATTTTCCGGCTGCAACGCAGTCAGGAAGAACTGTTTTTGATATTCGCTCACTGTGTAGAGAATATCACCGACTGGAAGCGGCGGACCTAAAAAGAAATGGCCGTTGAGAGGTGCGTCCGGTTCTTCAAAGGGATGTCCACCCAACTTCCAGGCCAGTCGATCATGTTGGTAATCTTTTGTCGCAGGGCGAGTATCAGTATCCACCAGGCGCAATGCAACCAGGCGATTCCACGGGGGCGGAGCAATCGGCTTTCCATCAGCGCGCGATGGATTGTCGGGGGGCTCGAACTGCAAAGTCGCCTGTGGACGATCAGTGATCCAATTCTGATCGATCAGGTAAACTTGCCGTTCATCACACGACAACTGGCAGAGAACTGAGTTATACAGAAACGACGACTGACGCAAACTGGCGACGTCATTCTCGTTGAAGCTGGAATTCTCAACGGTCAAAGCGGACTTCGTGCGATATGTCCATAATGTCCCCTTGCCGCGCCGATCCAACACTCGAATTCCCAACGCGTCACGCAGAATGATCCAATCTTTGGTCACCAGCGGAGAACCTGCGAATCCGAATGCCACACCAGCGGCACGCCGATCTGACAGCTCCTGTTCCAGCAAAGTGCGGGCTTCTTCGAGTCCTTCCCGCTCACGGACAGTTGTTGCCGCGGGTGATTGGCTGTCAAACAGTGAAATCTTGAAACTCGGACGCAGGAACGGGGCCGTCCCAGCATTCACACGTGCTCGTTCACTTGAACCGCCGAAGAACTGCCAGTCGGTTGGGTGGACTTGTTTGCGTCCGCCGGGCGGATTCAATCGCGCTTGCCAGTCTTCGAAATTTCTCGCCTGCCCTCCCAGGACAATCTTTTGAGACTGCAGTGACTGCTCAGTAAGTCGAAAGTCCTCACTGACGCCACTTCGAGCTGCCGCGATCACCAGTTTGAAGTATTGCAGATTGGTGATTCGTTTCGCATGCACTGGATTCGATAAAAGATTGTTCCAGCAGCCCACTGCCAGATCAAAGTCACCCCGGTCAAAATACCAATTCGCGAGGCGGTCCAACGCATGACTTCCAGCCACGGTGTGGGCATACCGGCGTACGACTTCGTGATAACCGGCGACATCGCCGTTCGCAGTTGCTCGATCAAGGAGTTTTGTTGCTTCGGCGCCTTGATCCGTCTCATAGCTCGTCCAAAAATCCTCACCGGCATCCCTTAAAAGTTGAGCGGCGGCGACTCGCAAACTGATTCCGCGTAAGTCGGAGCGGGGCAACATCGCATCTTCCGGCGCATCAAAAACTCGTTGCAGAAGTTCAATTGCGGGTGATGTCTGATTATTCCCGAGCAGCGACTTGATCTTCGTCAATGGGGCCGTTCGGTTGCGATCGCGAACCATCACGTCATTGAAAGCGCCGGACACTCCCGGTCGCACTGGTGCTTGTGCCGAACAGAGATCGATCGCAGCCATCAACCAGAACAGGAGACCTGCGGCAATCCAACGTCGTTTTGACTGCGGCAATTTCGCTGGAATCGGGAGAACTCTCCACAGCGGAAGGACGGACACGCCGGATCGCAGCCTCTCCAGGAGCGCCGCAAGCCCTACCTGGAACACCAGCGTCCACAGGTTCGAAATCCGTGCTGCAGCATGTTTCATCATGGACGCCATCCCAGCGTTGGATCTACGCACCGGATCATCCGGGGCAAATATCCGCGAAAACCAAGTTCTCTTCTCGCGGGAGGGGTCAGCACATTTTGATTGCGTGACAACCGTCCGGAATGTGATATTCTCATCCGCGCGAAGTACAAGTATACCCAATGTGACGGTGATTGACACGCCTCGTTGCGCAACCAGATGCGTCGCTTCCATTTGCAGTCCATTTGAGATTCGCTTAATTTTAGGGATTTCACAAGCCGCGTAAATAGGTGACGTTTCATTCGCGGATGAGAATGACAGTTTCAGGAACATTGCATGCAGATTGAACATGTCCACGCCCGCGAAGTTCTCGACAGCCGCGGCCGTCCAACCGTCGAAGTCGAAATTACGTGTCAGGGGCGGGTCGGCCGAGCGATCGTTCCTAGTGGCGCCAGTACCGGCCAATTCGAAGCCCTGGAGCTTCGCGACCGAGATTCCAGCTGGTACCAGGGTCGTGGCGTCCAGACGGCAGTGAAGAATGTCCGAGAAATCCTGGGGCCGGCAATCCTGGGATTTGACGCCGGTGACCAGCAGTCACTGGATCGACACTTGTGCGAATTGGACGGTACGCCAAACAAATCTCGATGGGGAGCCAACGCGATACTTGGCGTTTCACTGGCAGCCGCACATGCCGCGGCGGCCGCGAAAAACGTGCGCCTCGATCAGCATTTGCATCAGGTTTGGCGAGATTTCTCGCGACAACAATCGGGCATCGAAGCGGGTCGCCCGATGATTCCGCTGCCCATGGTTAATATGATTTCAGGAGGTCTGCACGCGGGGGGAAATCTGGATTTCCAGGATTTTCTGATACTGCCTGTCTCAGCAAAATCCTACCGCCAGGCTTTGGAATGGATCGTTCGAATCTACAACCACCTGGGACAAGTCTTGAACGAGCAGGGTGTGGAAGGGACATTGGTCGGCGACGAGGGAGGCTACGGCCCCAAATTGAGAACGCCATTCGCCGCGGCCGAAGCGATTGTGGTCGCAATTCGCAGAGCTGGATTGGAACCCGGCCAGGACATCGGCCTGGGTCTCGATGTGGCCAGCACGCATTTCTTTGAAAACGGCGTTTATCGCATGACCGGTGACTTTGCCCGGGAATTGAACTCCGAGCAAATG
>JAQGHT010001004.1 GCA_028291565.1 Planctomycetaceae bacterium
TTTCGAATCGCGATGCGGACCGCGTGGATCAATTGTACGTCCGCGGCCGGTGCTGAATTCCACGCTTGAACGAGCGGCTGCAAGTTCATGGAATCAGGGTGGCGTGCCAGAGCTTCCGCTGTCGCTCGTTGTACGAATGGGTCCAGATCTTTTAATTTCGAACGGACCAGGTTCGCAATGGCGGGACTCCAAGTCGCAGTCTCCCCCAATGCCCGGACGAGATGCACCCGAACAATTCCCGCTGGGTCGTGGGCCAGTTTTTGAATGAGACTTTCGTCGAGTTGCCCGAGTCGCCACAGCAGCCAGAGTCCCTGGGCGCGCCCGCCTGCCTGGCGAGCCCCGACTTCGACGTCGGTCGAGGAGCCTGACGCTGGTGGTTGAATTTGAACTTTCAATTTCGCCACGCCGTCCGCATCAAGTCGCTTTTGCAATTCGTAAGCGACCAGATTCCGCACTGTCGTATTGGAATCGGAAAGCCGTGACAGCAGTTCGTCTGTGGACAATGCCGTGAGATTCGGCACAGCCGGAGCCGACACTTTCTGATCCTGTCCGGTATAGACAATTCGCCAGATCCGGCCACGATGCCGGTCGCGACGTGGGTGCTTCAGATCGACCTCGTAGTGTCCAATAATCGAATTGTAAAAGTCGGAGATGTACAACGCACCCTCCGGACCAAGCTGCAAATCGACCGGGTGGAACCACCAGTCATCAGTTGTCAGAAAGTCTTCTGGCTTTTCAACCCACGGTGAGGAGCCGCGCCACTGTACCGTATCCCGATGCACGATATTCGTGACAACATTTCCGACGAACATCGATCCCGCGTATTCGCGGGGGAAGTGATCGGAGGCATAAGACACGACGCCAGCAATGCCCGTCGAACCGTGGTCGTTGGACGTCGTGATCGGCGCAAATCCCAGGCCATCGTCAGGTTTCCCAAAACTGTCATAATGCCCGCCACGCAGCAGCATGGTGATCGGTTTCGAATGACAATCCGCGGTAAACAAGTCGCCGCGCGCATCGATGCACATGCCGAACGGATTGACTTGGCCCCACGAGATCTGCTCGATCGCCGATCCGTCCGTTTTGAAGCGGTAGGCGTTGCCCGACTGCATTTCTAAGACAACGGGACCTGCCCCTCGGAGTTTGATTTTCGAAGCATTGCGGAATCCGTGGCAGGCATAAACCCAGCCGTCGTTCCCCAGCCGAAACGCATTTTGATCACCATGCGTGTCAACAAAGTCGAACGGCCCATACAAAATTTCTCGCTTGTCCGCCTTTCCGTCACCGTCGGTATCTGTCAGCTTCCAGATGTTGGGGATTGACCAGACGATGGCCTCGTTGCCACTGGGAAGCGGCAACACGCCAATTGGAATGTTCAGTTTGTCTGCAAATTTCGTAACCTTCGTTGCACGACCATCGGGGCCGATCCCCTCCAGGATGGTCAATCCGTCCTGGGATTTCTCCGCATCGGCGGCCGCGAATGGATATTCCACCGAATGCGTGACCCACAGTCGCCCGCGCGCATCAAAAGCCAGGTTCATCGGCTTTTGAATATCAGGCTCGGCGGCAACGAGTTGAATTTCGAAGCCCTTCGGAAGCTTGAACTTCTTTTGCTGTTCCTGTGGTGTGAGCGGATCCGTCAGAGCGACTGGCGGCCCAGAAAACAGCTGCGGTGAGGCCAGGAGCATCATCACGAGCGCGCAAAACATGACGAAGCATCTGGAACGACCGGCGACTAGCATGGCGAGCAACTCCAAAGGTGACTTATCGACCAAAAGACGGAAAGCAGAAGAACGAATTTGCGAACCCCGCTAAGCTTGTTTCGCTGATTGCCGGGATGGCACAGCGTCCTGTGTTGGCTGGAAAAGATCGCGGCGAATCTGTCCGGCGATCATCCTGGCCAATCGGGTAGGACCAAAAGTCTAAGCTAAGACCCCTTTGATAACTTCTCCATGAATGTCAGTCAGGCGGAAGTCGCGGCCCTGGTAGCGGTATGTGAGACGTGTATGATCGACGCCCAGCAAATGCAGAATTGTCGCATTGAGATCGTGGATGTGGACGGGATCACGCGTGATGTTGTAACAATAATCGTCGGTCTCGCCGTAGGTGGTGCCGGTTTTCACACCAGCTCCCGCCATTAACATCGTATAACAACGTGGATGGTGATCCCGGCCATAGTCAGTCTCTGTCAGCCCACCCTGTGAATAAATCGTGCGGCCAAACTCACCACCCCAGACGATCAGTGTGTCTTTTAACAAACCACGTTGTTTGAGATCTTTGATCAATGCGGCTGTCGGCTGATCGGTATCCCGGCATTGCCCCTTGATCGCAGCAGGCAATCCGCCGTGGTGATCCCAGCCCATATGAAACAGCTGTACGAATCGCACATCCCGTTCGGCCAATCGACGCGCCAGCAAACAGTTTGACGCATAACTCCCCGGACGATGCACATCCGGACCATACTGCTCGAGAACGTGCTTGGGCTCCTGGGAAATGTCCAGCAAATCCGGCACACTGGCCTGCATTCGAAATGCCATTTCGTATTGAGCGATCCGTGATTTGGTATCGGGATCGCCGACCAGTTCGAAATGCTGCTGGTTCAATGCTGCCAGGCGGTCGAGAGTCCCACGACGGACATCGCGGTCAATTCCCGGTGGATTGGAAAGATACAAGACCGCATCACCCTGATTGCGGAATTTTACCGCCTGATGCTTGGACGGCAAGAATCCAGCACCCCACAAACGATCGTACAAAGGCTGATCGTCCGGCCGGCCGCTGCCAAATGAGGTGAGCACGACATAGGCCGGCAAATCCTGATTTTCACTTCCCAGACCATAGCTCAGCCAGGCCCCGCTGCTGGGCCGCCCCGCTAATTGTGAACCGGTCTGGCAAAACGTAATTGCCGGATCATGATTGATCGCTTCAGTATGCATCGATCGGATCATGCAGAATTCATCGGCAATGCCCGACATATGCGGCATGACTTCGCTCATCCACATGCCGGCTTGACCATGCTGGGCAAACTTGAAAATCGTCGGAGCGACCGGGAATTTTGCCTGGCCTGACGTCATCGTCGTCAATCGCTGACCTTTGCGGATCGATTCTGGCAGATCTTCGCCTCGGTGTTTCGCGACTTCCGGCTTCCAGTCAAACAAATCCATCTGCGACGGCGCGCCCGACTGAAACAGGTAAATGATTCGTTTGGCTTTCGGGGTATGATTCGGAAAGCCGGGTAGAGCCGCATGGGCGCGCTCCACGTTGGGAGCTGCGGCGAGACTGGGCTGTTTCGATAAGGCGCCGAGTGCCGCAGCGCCCAGGCAAATACCCGAATTCTTCAGAAACAAACGCCGATTCTGGAGATCTTGAAACGCAACGAGGCTCTGCATGTCAGCATTCAGAAAAAAAAGTGGACGGCGGCATCAAAGATCGTAACTTCGAAAGTGTATCAAATTGCGGACAGGTTACAATCAGACCGGGATGGGTCGAGTATTCGAGTCTGGCAAAAGTTGACTAGCCAATTCAGGAGTTTATACTGTTCGCGACCACGAATGGGTCTTTTTCAATACTCATCCCCGCGATCAAACATCTCATTCTTAACCGGGCACTGTATAGCATGGCAATTTCGCGATCGAAGTCCTGTTTCTTATTGCTCATCATCGCTCTCGCGGGTCTTGGGTTTTCGATGTCCCAGACGGTAGAAGGAGTACAAAGCAAGACCGCCCAGTCGACTGCAGTTCCGACGTTAGACCAGTTATGCACAGGCCAGCTGCGCCTGATCGACCTGTCATATGCCCTGAACGACAAGAATGCCTTCTGGCCCGCCGCGAACTACCAGGCATTCCAGCTGAAAAACCTGGCAACGTTGGAACAGAATGGCGTCTTGTCGAAAGCATTCGCTACTCCCGAACATTTAGGGACGCATCTTGACGCACCGAATCACTTCGAACGCAATCAGCCCTCGGTCGACCAAATCAAGCCCGAGAACCTGTTTGCAACAGGTGTTGTCGTTGATGTTTCGATGCAAGCCACGGCCAATCCTGATTATGCCTTGACTGTGCAAAATCTGACTGAATGGGAACGCGAGCACAATCGAATCCCTGACGGTTCAGTCGTCCTGCTGAAGACGGGCTGGGGTGAGTTCTGGAAGAATCTCCCACGGTATAAGAATCAGGACGTCATGGGGCAACTCCATTTTCCAGGTTATTCGCCAGACGCCGCACGATGGCTAATTCGGGAGCGGCGGATTAAAGGAATCGGGATCGATACGTTAAGCATCGATCCCGGTCGTTCGAAAGACTTTGCCGTACACCACATCGTCAACGGGGCCGGCCTGTTTGGGCTGGAAAACGTGGCCAATCTCGAACAATTGCCGGTGCGCGGCTTCCATCTGATCATTGCTCCGATCAAGATCGAAACAGGCACGGGTGGTCCAACACGGATCTTCGCGGTGCTGCCACCGGAAAAGTAGCCTGAAAATACTCGTTGGAGCCTCTTGACCAATGATTCCGACCGTAATTATTGCACGGATCCTTACTTGGCAGGCTTCACAGCGGACTTAACAAGTTTGGATTGCATTTCGGCCCTGAGCTGCCGGGCCATTTCATCACTGCTGGCAGTTTCCAGGACTTTGTCCAGCTGAATCACAGCTTGTTGAGGATATCCCAGATAACCGTAGTGAAATCCCAACAGGAATCGCAGCCCCGGTTCCTTCGGCTTCTCCGAAACCGCCTTTTCCAAAGCGCGAAGCTGGTCGGTATAACTCTGATTGTTGCCATACAGCTCTTTATAATTCGTCACAACAACTCCCCAATTCTCTTTGGGAAGCTGTTGCATCGCCGTCTGAGTCGCTCCCGCCGCTTCATCATATTTTCCGGTCGCGAACAGGGCTTGCCCAAACATCATCACTAATACCGGATTCTTGGGATCGTCGAGTACTGCATGCCGCCAGGCATAGACGGCCCCTTTAAAATCGCCCGCTTTGAAGGCCGCTTCACCTTGATCGGCAAAACTCGCCGTCGCTGTTGATGGATCCGCAACAGTGGCCAGGCCTGCGACGGCATCATTGGTTGCAACCTCTGCGGCATTGACATTTGTTCCGAACGCTGGATCAAAGCCGGTTTGCGTCGCATAAATACTGTTGTAGGCTTGAGACTGGGCGAAATTGCCAGAATACGGATCATAGGCGTACGCACAGCCGTAAACCGGATAGCAGGAATTGGAATAGCCAAATCCGTAGTACGGATATCCGCCGTAGCCATATCCATAGCTTCCATACCCGTAACCATATCCTCCGAATCCATAGAACAGTGAACCGAAGAGCCCCTGCCAGCCATATCCCAAGCCAATATAGGGAAAATGATACCGGTGATGCAGACCGCTCCCCCAGCCATGCTGTTGGCCATTCCACCCCAGGCGGTGTCCCAGATTAGCTCCGGCAGTTCGCAAGTTTGCGAATGACGTGCTCCCCCCGGGATGGGCCGTCAGACTGTGGCTGGCCAGATGAATTGCATGCCGGCTGGAAAAAGAATGATTCGACGCCGCCAGGCCGCCATGCTGTCCCAGACCTTGGTGAGTCATTCCAGTCAACGAATGGCTCGCCTGCGAATTTCCAGTTCTGATGGCGCGGCCACCCGTTTGTCCTGCAAGATGGCCATGGTGGCTCAGAAACGACGGAGTCGATTGGCGAGCGGCGCCGACACCACCCTGCGATAGGCCTCCGGTTCTTCCCAGATTGCCGGGCACTGCACCTCGAGTTGACGTACCCCCGATTCGTCCAATCGATCCCGTATTGCTTCGGAAAGTTCCGCCGTTGTAGTTGCCTCCACCTGATTGCCAGCCACCATAGTGGCCACCACTATAATGTCCGCCGCCAAAATGCCCCCCACCGAAATGGCCGCCACCAAAGTGACCGCCGCCGAAGTGGCCCCCGCCAAAACCGTGGGCGAATGTGAAACTCGGTGCACCCAGGATCAGCACCGTGCCGATGGCCGCAATCACAAAACGACTTCTGTTGAACATCATAGTCCCCCCTTTCGAAACCCCTGCTGGCTCCGCAGCTGGTGCGGAAAGCATTTGAATTGTTAATAGAGGGGACGAATGATCAAGTTGCCTGTCGAAAATTTCATTTTGCGTGAGTCGTGAATCGGGGATCCTCGCCCGTTGGATAAATCTGGTATCATTAAGCCTGTCGCGGGCCGCGTTCGCGTCTCGACCAACATTTTTGCCAGGGAGTGGAATCATGTCTGAACTGAATTCCCGACGCCAATTTTTGCAGACTGCCGCCGTAGGAAGTGCTCTGACCGGACTGGGTGATTTCGGGTTCCTTTCGCATTTGCGACCGGTGCAGGCCGAAGAGGCCAAGCTCGATCCGAATGTCGTCAGGCTGGATCCAGGAATTGAGCCCGTGGTGCGACTTCTGGAAGACACTCCCCGTGAAAAGTTGCTGGAACAAGTAGCAGCACGGATTCGCGCGGGCCTGACCTATAAAGAAGTCCTGGCGGCTCTCTTGCTGGCGGGGGTCCGCAATGTCGAACCTCGGCCAGATGTGGGACACAAATTCCACGCGGTGCTGGTGGTCAATTCTGCGCACCTCGCCAGTCTTTCGTCACCGGAAGAACATCGCTGGCTGCCAATCTTCTGGGCTCTGGATCAATTCAAGGAATCTCAAGCCGCGGATGAGCGGGAACGTCACTGGACGATGGCACCTGTCGTCGAATCCAAAGTGCCGACCGCCGATAAGGCCCGGCAGGCATTCATCGACGCGATGGAAAACTGGGACGAAGCGGCCGCTGATGTCGCCATCGCTGGACTGGCCCGCACGGCTGAGATCAATGACGTTTTCGAATTGTTCTACCGCTTCGGCGCTCGCGACTTCCGCGACATCGGGCACAAGGCGATTTTCGTCGCCAACAGCCGCCGAACGTTGGAAGTAATTGGGTGGCAACATGCCGAACCTGTCCTGCGTTCATTGGCCTATGCTCTGCAAAAGCATGAAGGTGGGAATCCATTCAAAGGGGACGCCGCGGCTGACCAACCGTGGAAGCGAAACCGGGAATTGGCGGCCCAATTCCGTCCCGACTGGCTGAAAGGCAAACTGGACTCGGCGGCGACCATCGAGTTGCTGGCCACGCTGCGGGAAGGTTCAGACCAGGACTGCTGCAAAAAGGTTGTCGACCTCCTGAACGCAGGGATTTCACCGCAATCGATCTGGGATGGATTAATGGTGGGGGCCGGAGAACTTGTCGTGCGTCAGCCAGGCATCGTGGCCTTGCACGCGGTCACTTCATCGAATGCATTGCGTTACGGGTTTGACGCGACGTCTAACGAAGACACCAAACGCATGTTGCTGCTGCAGAATGCGGCATTCGTCCCGCTGTTCCGAATGGCAATGTCATCGCGCGGAGCCATCAAAGAAGCCCGCATGGATACGCTGGAACCGGCTGCGCTGGAGCACAACGGCGGCGAAGCCGTGGGCGAAATCTTCGCCAACGTCAGCAATGACCGGATGCTGGCGGCACGCAAAATCCTGACCTATGTCAAAGAACATCCGCAACCCAAAGAACTGATCGATGCCGCCCGCCTGCTGGTCTTCCTGAAGGGGACCAACGCGCACGACTACAAATTCAGTTCGGCCGTACTGGAAGATTTCGGTCACGTCTCGCCAGCCTGGCGCGACCGCTATCTCGCGTCAAGCGTCTTCAATTTGCGGGGTTCGATTGGCCCCGACAACCAGCTGGTCAAGCGAACTCGCGATGCCCTGCAAGCGTAATGCGGAATGCATGCACGTCACGGAATGTCGTGCTAGAGCGGTTTAACCTTGAGTCTGCCTGTGCCACTTCTTCGGGGTTGTACTCAATCCCCAAGCAGTGCTCGTGTGAGCGTGAATTTGCACTGCTTCGCGCTGAGTATCCCGGCGCGCCGGGACAAAACAGTGGCACGAAGTCGATGTGAAACCGGAAGATGCAAGGTCAATCCGCTGTAGACCGGCTCAAACATCCTCTGGGGCAGTCCAACTGCCCCAGTTGCTCAAGTAGTGGGCATAAACCGGAATGTTTTCCGACTGTTTTTCCAGCCAGCCGTGAGCTTCCTCCACGAGTTCCTGTTCCTCTTCCAATTTCAGCTTACCGATCAGAACTCGGCTGCGGAGGAAGACAAAGTACGTATCCAAAACATCACAGCGGCAGTAATCATTGATTTCTTGAACCTTGCCATCAAGATACATGTCTTGAACTTTCGAGCCATCGACTTCCGTCTTGCCGGGTTTTCCGATCAAATTCGCCAGCAGATTGAGCCCCCCGGTCATTCGCACCGCTCCAAAATTCGAAATCAGATCGTACAAGTCCAGATGCGACTGCAGATTGAATCGATTGCGGGCCTGCTCGAAGGATTTGTCATCGTAATTGAACCAATAAGGCAAACTATATCCGTACCGAAATGCCGCCAGTTCCAGAAGTGGAATGTCGTAGCCCCGGCCGTTGAACGTCACCAATGTCGGACGGTTGTAATGTGACCATCCCTGCCAGAATTTTCGGGTGATGACGTGCGGGCGGAACGCGGGTGCATCCAGCACGGTCAAATCGGTCAACCGGAATTGAGCGTCGACCTTGCCGATCGCAACAGAGATCGGCAGCATGAACGTGTGCGGGATAAAATCCTTGCCGTCGCCACGCTCAGCAACGAGTTCCGAACGGTAACGGGCAATTGCCGAATTTGCGTCGAGTTTCTCTTTCGGATAACGGATTTTGGCGATCAAATCTCCATCCGCGATTGCTTCCGTATCGAAGATCAGGTATTCGGGCTTGGGTTGAGGATCCATAATCCGTACTCTGTGGGGCAAGATTTCCTGGGACTGTGTGAGAATTCTCGTGAAATCGGCTAAGATCGCACGTGGTTCTTTGGAATCAAGCGGCTATCATGGAGTAAATGTGATGCCCGCACTGAAATCCGGCAACGTTGAACGGCAGCTCTTGACTGGAAAGATACTCGATGGCGGTTTTTGAAACGAGCGTGATTCTCGATTGCAGCGTGGAGCGCGTATTCGCTTTTATGATCTCCCCCGCCAATCATGAAAAACTGAGTCCTCCGGATGTCGGTCTGAAATTCGTCAATCCGCCCGCCCAAGTGGAATTGGGAAGTCAGTTCGAATTCAAGATGCAGGCCTGGGGCAGTGTACAAACGGCGCGGCATGAGGTCATCCAGTTTGATAGTCCCAATTTGTATATCGAACGGGCGATTCGCAGCCCCATGAAGTCGTATTTGCACGAACATCGGTTCGAAATCGACGGCAACGGAAAGACTGTGATGACGGACCGGATTGAGTTTCTTCCGCCGGGTGGGATTCTGGGGCTGCTGGTCACCGAGTCCAAGATCCTTGATTCGCTGGAAGATGGGTTCTATTTTCGTCACCAGCAGTTGAAGAATCTGTTGAAAGGTACGGACTGACTGTGCAACCTCCCTTACCGCCAGTTCGGGAACGCAGCGCCACGAATGCCGCAACGTTCACGGCTTTGATCTTATTGGCAGCTTGCGCCGCGGGTTTATTGTTTTTGGTCGTCGTGATTAACCCATTCGCACTCGGGATCCTGGTGATCGGAGTCTTTTTTGCTCCCATGGCCGCCATGCATTACCTCGTCTGGGGCCGCTGGCTGCAGGAACAGCACCGCCAGGAAAATGAGGACAGCACATCATCCGAAAGCCAAAACAAATAGCCCTCTCGGCCAACACGATGCAGAGTTTTGCAGCTGAAATCGCGCTTATCCAGACTAGTGCAGGTCCGATGACTGAAGTCTTACAAAACTCGGTGATGGCGTAGCTCGACTTTGGCCATCTGCTAAGGACAACTAGATTCGACTTCCTCGGCAAATCAGGGACAATTTGATTTTTGAAACACCAAGTGTGATCAACGAAACTTGAATAATCCACACAAGAGTTTGAAACACAGAGCTCACTGAGGGCACAGAGAGTTAAAAACGCGTTTTCCCTGTGTGCTCTGTGCCTCTGTGTTTCAAACTCTCAATCGTTGGTCGATCAACTTGTTCGGTAAAATGGCCAAAGTCGAGCGTAGCCGCCCTCCGAATTTCCGTTTTGGCACTGGCTGGGTCCAGAGAGCACAGGAATGGAACAGCAACTCTCAACGCCGTTTATTCTGTCGATCGGCACACAGATTGTGACGCTCATTGAAGTGCTGGGGCATCAGGGAAAACTGATGCATCCGCGCGGTGCCGTTGGCGTTGTCATTAAGCAACCGGTCGACAACGAGCATGCCTACCGCATCCGGTTCCCCGATGGTTTTGATGCTCCCTTGAATCGAAACGAGATGGTCCCGCTGGCCCTCTACAAACGTGGCTGGCTCCAGGAGACCGGTTCCCTGTTGCAACAGTTCGATCTCTATGAGAGGGTAATTTACCGTTGCGTGATTGGATCTCGAGCCTACGGCCTGGAAGGGCCCGAATCGGATACCGATCGACGCGGAATCTACCTTCCACCCGCCGATTTGCATTGGTCATTATTTGGAATTCCCGAACAACTGGAAAATGAGCAGACCCAGGAAGTCTATTGGGAACTGCAAAAATTCGTGACGATGGCGCTCAAGGCGAACCCCAATGTGCTGGAATGCCTCTATTCCCCGTTGGTGGAATTTGCCTCGCCTTTAGCCCTGGAATTGTTGTCGATGCGGGATTGCTTTCTGTCTCGCATGGTCTATCAGACATTCAATGGGTATGTGATGTCGCAGTTCAAGAAAATCCAGATGGATCTGCGTAATCAGGGGCAAATTAAGTGGAAGCATGTGATGCACCTGATCCGGTTACTTTCGACCGGAATCACGGTGTTGCGTGAAGGAACAGTGCAGGTTCGAGTTGGCAGCCAGCGTGATTTGCTACTGGCAATCAAACGTGGCGAGGTTGCCTGGCCTGAAGTGGACGCTTTGCGACTCGTCCTGCATCGTGAATTTGACGCCGCAATCAGTGCGACTCATCTGCCCGAACGGCCCGATTATGAGCGAGCCAATGCCTTTTTGGTTCACGCCCGCCGGGCCGCCTTGAAAGAGACTTTGCCATGATCTGGGATCCACGAATTGTACAGCAAGTCGCCGCACAGCCTGACCCGCTGTTGTTCATGACCGTGAGTGGTGCACATCTCTATGGATTCCCCTCGCCTGATTCCGATTATGACTTGCGTGGCGTGCACGTGCTGCCTCTGCGTGAAGTCCTAGGGCTGCACATTCGGAATGAAACACACGAACAGTCCCGAGTCATCGAGGGATTGGAAATCGACCTCGTCACACACGACGTCAAGAAGTTTTTCGGTTTGCTGCTGAAAAAGAACGGCTACGTTCTCGAGCAACTCTATTCACCGCTGATCGTCCATTCGACGCCCGAGCATACCGAGTTACTGGACATCGCACGCGGTTGTGTGACGCGCTATCACGCCTATCACTATCTGGGATTTGCGGAAACACAATGGAAACTGTTCGACAAAGAAAGCCCCCGGCGGGTAAAGCCTTTGCTCTATGTCTATCGCGTATTGCTGACGGGAATTCACCTGATGCGAACCGGCGTGATTGAGGCAAACGTGTTGAAACTCAACACCGAATTCCGATTGTCGTATCTCGATGAATTGGTGTCGCGAAAGATCGCCGGTCCCGAGCAATCCGTGCTCGCCGACACTGACATTGAGTTTTACAAGTCCGAGTTTTTTCGATTACGGACAGAATTGGAAGCGGTAATGCTCGCCAGTCCCTTACCCGAACAGCCTACCAGCGCTGACGCCTTGAATGATCTTCTGGTGCGAATTCGGTTGAAATAGGCGAGAGAATTGTCATTGGTCACTTGTCATTAGTCATTTGAAATTGCTCTGACGCGTGACAACTGACCCATCAGATGACGATGGTCCTTCAGGTCAGATACTAGGAGCGGCGTAAAGTCGCATCGTCCTCGTAGCTGAAGTCGTGAGACTTTGGGCGAATGTCTTGAATCGCCCAAAGTCTCACGAATTTGGCGACAATATGGCCGCATCGCCGTCAACCAACATCACAGTCGCCCGAAAACTGAGCTTAAACCGCTCAACATCAGGTGGAATCGACGACGACGACCTCGTACCGGCAGAACCGCCTATTACAGCGGTTTAACTTTGAGTTTGCCTGTGCCACTGCTTTGGGGTTGTACTCAATCCTCAAGCAGTGCTGTTTCGAGCGTGTCTTTGCACTGCTTCCGCCGAGTACGGCGGCAAACAATGGCACGAGACCCCGATCTCAATGCGGCAGACTCAAAGTTAAACCGCTATAGTCAGCCGCATCAAACAAATGACAAATGACCACTCGGCCTAATTCTCTTTTGACAGAAAGCGCCCGCCGCTCATAAACATGCCACCATCGCAGGGGTGGCACCATTCGATGCGGACCCGGTATTCAAATTCTCGAGTATCACTCGCCAGCTTGATGCGGACGTCACCCGGAGAAATGGAACCGCGATGTAACAGACCAACACCGAAACGGCTGATTTCACGTGTCATGGCCGCGACTGTGTTGCCGCGCGAGGTTGTGATTTCCGCAGGCACGGACAGTTCCAGGCGATCGACCGAACGATTATGGTTCTCGTCCGAGCGACCGATACTTTCCAAGATTCGCCGCAGGTCCTCGACAGTCGGACGACTCCAAGGGTCTCCCATTTTTCTGGCCCTTTCCTCTGCATGCTGCAACCCCGGCCATCCGGAGCAACTGGTACTTGAATAATGTTTCGCGAGAAGTCGTGGATACGCGGACTCGACGACGAGCGTCAACCACACATGTTGACGTTTCGCCTCTGAAGTACGAAACGCTCTCAAAAGCATAGGTCATGAATCACAACATGCAGCCCAAATGCCACAGAATTCGGAGTTCCTGAATAACCCGAGCAATTAAGTTAAGCCACAAGCGCCGCGCATCGCGGAAGTCGTCAGCCCGTAACCGAAGTCGTCAGGCTTCCGACGAGCATCTTGCGACACCTGACACCTCACGAATTGCGCATGGAAAAGCGAACGTTTACCAATCCAGAGTGGTCGTATTTATTCGCAGCCGCTCAAAATTCGCTGCCAATTCGTCTTGAACCCCACAAAAGACCCTGTGTCTTATGGCAGTATCCGGTTTTGCCTGGAATGTGTAAAATCATGGATTCGGTCCCAACTCTCGCCGATGTAACCGTATGGTGCTCAAAGAAACGGGAATTGGGGCCACAATTTGAGATTTT